>NZ_DF978429.1:208083-241616 GCF_002897135.1 Nostoc cycadae WK-1
AAAGAGACTTAACGGGAAAAGTCAGATTATTTATATATGAATACTTGTAGCTCCATCCTGTCCTTATAAAGAGGGAATAGCCTACTCAAAATCCCCTTATTTAAGGGAGATTTAGAGTGAGAATAATAAAACTTAGTATTTAATAATATCTTCTGACTGATAGTTCTATAAAACCGTATAACCGTTGAAATCCTAGAAAATCAGCAAATTTATTAAAAACAATACTTCGATGTTAAAGGAGGTAAATTACCGGGAATACTAAGGGCAGTTAAATTTTTTTGAATATCACTGCAATGTTAGTATTATCTGAAAAAGTGTTCTCCTTGCCTGGGTATCGAATTGTAGAACAAATTTATTGTGGTAGCAAAACTTTAGTTTATCGAGGTATTAAAGAACAAGATAAACAACCAATAGTAATTAAACTTATACGAAATGAGTATCCTACTTTCAGTGAAATTGCTCAATTCCGTAATCAGTATACAATCACCAAAAACCTCAATTTACCAGGCATAGTTCAACCTCTGTGTTTAGAAAATTATCGCAATGGCTATGCTTTAATCATGGAGGACTTTGGCGGGATATCGCTCAAAGATTGGGGACGGCAAAATAAAGCAACACAAGAGTTTGGGATTACACTACAAGAATTTTTCCCTATTGCTATAGCGATCGCATCTATTTTAGAAGGTCTACATCGCAGTCGCATTATTCATAAAGATATCAAACCAGCGAATGTCCTGATTAACCCTATTACTTTAGAAATCAAAATTATCGACTTCAGTATTGCTACTCTCCTACCAAGAGAAATTCAATACCTGACAAATCCCAACGTCTTAGAAGGAACACTCGCTTATATCTCTCCTGAACAAACAGGTAGAATGAACCGTGGTATTGATTACCGCAGCGATTTTTATTCTTTAGGAGTCACATTTTTTGAACTCCTAACCGGACAATTACCCTTCGTCAACACTGAACCGATGGAGTTGGTTCACGCTCACATTGCTAAACAACCACCAACCGTACAGCAAATTAATCCTCATCACCCGCCAATTTTGTCTGCAATTGTTAGCAAGTTAATGGCTAAAAATGCCGAAGACCGCTATCAAAGTGCTTACGGACTTAAGTACGACTTAGAAGCTTGCTATCAGCAATGGCAACAAATTGGCAATATTAACAGCTTTGAGTTAGCCACTAAAGATGTTTCCGACCGTTTTCTCATCCCAGAAAAACTCTATGGTCGTGAAAAAGAAGTTGCTACCTTACTTACAGCCTTTGAGCGCGTAGCCAGAGGTACGACAGAAATGATCCTAGTCGCGGGGTTTTCTGGGATTGGTAAAACCGCCGTAGTCAACGAAGTACATAAACCGATTTCCAGACAGCGCAGTTATTTCATCAAAGGTAAATTTGACCAATTCCAACGAGATATTCCTTTATCAGCATTAGTACAAGCTTTTCAAGACTTGATAGGGCAAATTCTGGTAGAAACTGATGCTCAAATTCAACAATGGAAAGACAAAATTCTTTTAGCATTGGGTGAACAAGCACAGGTAATTATCGATGTAATTCCTGGTCTAGAACAGATTATTGGTAAACAACCAGCAATTTTGGAACTTTCTGGAACTGCTGCTCAAAATCGATTTAATCTATTATTCCAAAGATTTATTCAGGTATTTAGTACTAAAGAGCATCCTTTAGTGATTTTTCTAGATGACTTGCAATGGGCAGACTCAGCCTCTTTGCAGTTTATTCAACTATTGATGAGCCAAAATAATGCCAATAATCAAACTTCTGTTTTAGTTACTCCTGAATCTACAAATAACTTGTGGAACCCTATATTTGATGGGGTAGTTTGGGAAGTTGATGAAGAGCCAAAAGTTACTCAAACTGAAGGAAACTTTTTACTAATTGGTGCATATCGTGATAACGAAGTTTACCCAGCCCACCCACTTTGCCTAACATTACAGCAAATTGAAAAAGCTGGGACAAGGATTAATCAGATTAACCTAGCACCTTTAAATCAAGGTAATTTAAATTCCTTGATTACTGATACTCTTGGTTGCCATCAAGAGATAGCAACTCCTTTGGGACAAATGGTGTTTGCTAAAACCAAAGGTAATCCATTTTTTGCAACTCAATTCTTGAAATCTTTACATCAAGATGGCATCATTAAATTTAATTTTGATGTAGGTTATTGGCAGTATGATTTTGCTGCAATACAGGCATTAGTACTGACAGATGATGTTGTTGATTTTATGGCACGGCAAATAGGAAAGTTGCCAATAGTGACGCAAAATGTCTTAAAAATGGCTGCTTGTATTGGACATGAATTTGACTTAAAAACTCTGGCGATCGTCAACGAAAAATCTGTAGTAGATACAGCATCAGAATTATGGATAGCCTTACATGAAGGAATAATTTTACCTCAAACTGATATTTATAAGTTATTCCAAAATGAGCCTATTTCAGCAGAAATTGTTCCGAATTCAAATTCTCCAGATTTCTTAAACAATAGTTTTCCAGTTCCTAAATACAAATTTATCCATGACAGAGTACAACAAGCTGCTTATTCTTTAATTTCCGAAACCCAAAGGCAGCAAACGCATTTAAAAATTGGCTTATTACTATTCAATAGTATTACAGTTACAGAACGCGAAGAAAAGATTTTTCAGATAGTAAATCAATTCAATATCGCATTAGAATTGATCACTGAGCAGACAAGGCGTGATGAAATAGCTCAAATGAATTTGATGGCTGGACGTAAAGCTTTAGGCGCTACAGCTTATACAGCCGGAATTAAGTATTTAACAACGGGGATTGAACTCCTATCATCTGATAGTTGGGAAACACAATATGAACTTTCTTTAGCTTTGTACGAAACAGCAGCGGAAGCAGCATACCTAGCTGGTGAATTTGAGCAGATGGAGCAATTAGTTGATGTTGTGTTAGCACAGGCTAAAACATTACTAGAAAAAGTGAAAGTTTATGAAGTAAAAATTCAAGCTTGCGGCGCAAAAAATAAAGCATTAGAAGCTGTTAATACTGCACTTACTGTTTTGAAGCAGTTAGGTGTGGAATTTCCTGAGAATCCTAGCCAATCTAATATGCAATTGGCTATAGCAGAAATTACATCAAATCTAGCTGGGAGAAAAATTAAAGACTTAATTGATCTACCAGAAATGACAGAAGCCTGTCCACTTGCAGCTATGCGTATATTAGTTAGTGCTGCTGGTTTTGTTTATCAAGCTGTTCCAGAACTGTATTTACTGTTTGCAGCAGAAGAAATAAATTTATCGCTCAAATATGGTAATGCTTCCTTATCCGCATGTGCGTACGTTATATATGGGCTGATCCTTTGTGGTGTTCTTGAAGATATTGAGTCTGGGTATGAGTTTGGCAAACTAGCTTTAAGTCTACTTACTAAGTTTAATGATAGAGAAGTCAATCCTAAGACTTTGCTATCATTTAACACAGTTATTCGGCATTGGAAAGAACATGCTAGAAATGTCTTAACGCCTTTATTAGAAGGTTATGTTGTAGCGATGGAAATAGGAGATTTAGAATTTGCAGCTTATTCTATTCATGCTTATTCCTTTTCTTCCTATTTCATTGGTAAGGAATTGATAGGACTTGAACAAGAAATAAAAAATTATAGTAATGTTATCAAACAAATAAAGCAACAAACAGTATTTTACTGGAATGAAATTTATAGACAGACTGTTCTAAATTTGTTAGGTGCAGAGGATAATCCCATTCTTTTAATTGGAGAATCTTACAATGAAAAACAAAGTTTACAGATTCATATTGAAACTAATGATGGAATTGGACTTATAGATTTTTATATTAATAAACTCTATCTTAGTTATTTATTTCAAGACTTAAATAAAGCAATTGAAAATGCTACTTTGGCAGAAAATTATCTACATAGTGGTACAGGACAATTAATTATTCCTTTTTTTCGCTTTTACGATTCTCTTGCCAGACTAGGAATTTATCCTAACACGCATCATTCCGAGCAACAAAATATTCTTGATAGAGTCAGAGCTAACCAAGAAAAAATGCAGAAATGGGCGCATCATGCTCCGATGAATTATCTGCATAAATTTTATTTAGTAGAGGCTGAACGATATCGGGTTACAGGTCAATATCTCGAAGCAATAGAATCTTACGATCGCGCCATTGCTCTGGCTAAAGAAAACGAGTACATTAACGAAGAAGCTCTCGCTAATGAATTAGCAGCTAGATTTTATCTGGAATGGGGTAAAGAGAAAATTGCTCAAACCTATCTCACTGATGCCTATTATTGCTATGTGCGTTGGGGCGCAAAAGCCAAAGTAGATGATTTGGCAAAACGCTATCCACAATTACTCATGCCAATACTTCAGCAAGAGAAACTGAGCCTACAATTATCTGACAAAATCACTATCTCTACTTATCAATCTCTATCACATCAAAGTAGTTACCAAACATTAGTCGGTTCTAAAACAAGTATTTCTGAATCACTAGATTTAGCCTCTGTGATTAAAGCTTCTCAAGCACTCTCTGGAGAAATTGAGATGGAGCAACTACTTTCTACATTAATGCAACTTGTGATGGAAAATGCCGGAGCATCTAAATCTGCTTTAATTTTGATTGAAGATAATAATTTGGAATTAAAGGTAATAGCTATTAGTTCTAGTGCCAATTTTTCATCTATCTCTACACAGTTCCCATCAATTGATGTTGAGTCTAGCAACGATGTTCCGATTACTTTGATGAAATATGTTAACCGCACTAAAGAAGTGTTTGTGGTTGATGATGCTAAGACTGTTGATTTTTTAACTGGCGATCGCTATATTATGCGTGAGCCGCCAAAGAGCCTTTTGTGCATCCCAATTATTAATCAAGGTAAATTATTGGGGATTCTTTACCTCGAAAATAATCTTACTACAGGAGCATTTACACGCGATCGCGTTGAAGTTTTGAAACTGCTTACTACCCAAGCTGCAATTTCCTTAGAGAACGCGATTCTCTATAAAAATTTAGCACAAGCAAATCAAAATCTAGAAGAATACAACCATAGCTTAGAAGAAAAAGTAGAAGCAAGAACACAAGAACTACATCACAAAAATCAACATCTACAAGAAGCTCTCCAAGAATTGCAACGCACACAAACCCAACTAATTCAAAGTGAAAAAATGTCTTCGTTGGGTCAAATGGTGGCGGGTATTGCTCATGAAATTAATAATCCCATCAACTTTATTCATGGCAATATTAATCATACTAGTGAATATGTCCAAGATTTACTAGATTTATTAGCTATTTATCAGCAAGAATGCTCTCATTCTTCAGATTTAGTTAAAGCAAAATCAGCAGAAATAGATGTAGATTTCTTAGCTAAAGATTTGCCGAAAATTCTTGATTCTATGAAGGTTGGCAGTTCCCGAATTCGTAATATAGTTTTAGGTTTACGTAACTTCTCCCGCTTGGATGAATCGGAAATGAAGGCTGTTGATATTCATGAAGGTATTGACAACACGTTAATGATTTTGCAGCACCGACTCAAAGAAAAGAGTGATTCCCCGGAAATCGAAGTTATCAAAGAATATGCAAAAATACCCAATATTAGTTGTTATGCTGGTCAACTAAATCAGGTATTTATGAATATTTTGAGTAATGCGATCGATGCTTTAGATGAGTCAATGCTTAATAGTCAAAATGAACTGTTAACTAGACCTCTGATTCGCATTTGTACTAGCCTTATACGCACAAATACCTTGCGGATTAGCATTGCTGATAACGGTTCTGGGATGACAGAAGCAGTCAAGAAGAAAATCTTTGATCCATTTTTTACGACTAAACCAGTCGGTAGTGGCACAGGGTTGGGATTATCTATTAGTTATCAGGTGATTGTAGATAAACACAAGGGTCAATTAACCTGTGATTCTACTCCCGGAAAAGGAACTGAATTTTTGATTGAAATACCAATCAAGCCGTGAGATGCTGGCATTAATGGGCTGGTGCAGTTGCTGTAGGTACTTGAGACCTTTGGCGCACACGCCGCCCTTTAATTACCATCTTGACTCCATTGGCTGGTGCAAGGGTAAAACCTCGACGCTGTAGTTTTTCTGGTTTCCGTTCAGCTAAAGCCAGTTGGTAATTTGACAGCAGTGTTGCCAATACTAACTTCATTTCAAACATACCCAAAGCTTGACCAATACAACTACGGGAACCACCGCCAAAAGGGATAAATTCATAAGGAGAAAATTGACGTTCTAAAAAACGTTCTGGCTTAAACTGCTGAGGTTGGGGGTATAAGTCTTGGCGATGATGAGTTAAATAAACACTAGTGAGAAGCACAGTACCAGGTTCTAGGGCATATCCCAACAATTTAACAGGTTCTTGAACCACCCTAGGCATTGTCACCATCACGGAAGGATGAATCCGCAAAGTTTCATTACAGACAGCACTTAGATAAGGAAGTCGGAAAATTTCCATTGAGTCTGGATGATCACCAAGAGTATCAATTTCCTCTAGCAGCTTTTGATAGACTTCTGGTTGACGATGTATCCAGTACATAGCCCAAGCCATTGCTGTAGCTGTAGTTTCATACCCAGCTAGTATCAGAGTCATTAATTCATCTCGTAACTCTTCATCGGTCATTGAGTTCCCCATCTCATCTTTAGCTGACATCAATAATGAGAGGATATCGATACGCTCAAGATTGTTTTCTTCTCGACGTTCAGCAATTTCAGCGTAGATCAGTTCATCAATTTGCTGTCTTTGAGACAAAAACCGACCCCAAGGACTCCAACTGCCCAAATTTTTTTGTAAGAAGGAAAACAACAAAAAGCCAGAAGTTACTGGAGATATAAAATTATCCATCAGCGACGTTAATAGATACTTGAGTTTTTGGCAACGTTCTCCTTCATATAAACCAAATACTGCCTGCAACATAATTTGCAAGGAAATTTCCTGCATAACAAACCGAGCCGAGAAAGGTTCATTCAGTGGTAAGTGAGTATAGATGTTTTCCGTCAACTTACACATCAAAGAGCCATAAGCTCGCATCCGTTCTCCGTGAAAAGGGGGCATGGCAATCTGTCGCCGTCGTTTGTGGCGCTCGCCACTAAGCATAAGGAGAGAATGGTTCCCTAACAAGGGTTGCAGAATTCTGTTTTTTTCACCAAGAGCTGCAAACTTCTTCCGTCCCACACTTTGTACAGTTCCAGACGCATCATTGGTGAAAATTTCTTGTATTGCCTGGGGATGATTTACGAAAACTACAGTTTCTCCAAACCCAACTATCTCTGCTGTAAAAATATCAGGATGCTGTTGGGCTGCACCTTCAAAATATTTAACTGGGTTCGCTGTCCACTGGAGTTTTTGCAGAAAAGCTGGAGCTTTTAGAGTGTTAGGTAATGACATATAATTTCTCCTAGGCTACTTGTGCTGGTATTTGATTTTGCATAGTTCCAGTCTGATAACGACCAGAATTACAAGACCAGTCAAAATTACCACGTATCCAAGTATGGAGTCCCGATAAGTATTTGGTAACTTCATGATTGATTTCTTCATTAAAATATGGGATAGATGCTTGTAAATCAAGGAATGATTGCAACTCTTGATTGTGCATATTTGCAACAATTGCAACTGCTTGATTTAAAGGTATTTTATGTTGAAAATGAAGTACTATGATTGAGTTATGAACATCACCACTAGCCATTTCTTTTGGGGCTGAAAATATGTCATTACACAAGCAAATAATTTTATTAGTCATCATTTTCAGCTTTTTTATACTTTCATGATTTCTGACAAAATCGCTCACGAGATGATGATTACAAAATTCACTTATATCGATGCTAATATCAACTGCTGAACTTAACAAATGGATCATTTGATAGTTATCAAAATCAGGTACTTGTGTACTAGCACGATTTATTGATTCCAACACACATCCATCGAAGTATTTCTTCAAAGAAATAGCAAAGTAATTGAAACATCTTGCGTTTCCTATTTGAAGCATCCTCTGTCTTAAGTTATTCAAGGCGTGACTCAGAGGTATATCATGTTTATTAATTTCAGATCCGTTAAATATTTCTAGAAATCTACTGTGTAAAGTCTTGAGCAATTCAGGCTGTTTTCCTAGATCTGAACTATCACATTTATCATCTAAAACAAATAACCAACTCATCCAATCATTTGCAATTTTTAGTTCTTCAATCTGGCAATATGGATATGTATATGCAGCTAGTAAAAAGAACTTTGCTTTGGAAAAAAGCTGATACTCTGATGTATTTTTTAGGAGATTAAATTGCTGCACCCATTCAAAAGCATAATCTTCTAAAACATCTACATACTGATTAACTTGAGATGGAAATGGGCAGTATAAATCGGGAAAAATCAACTTTTCCATAATTCCTCTGAATTGTTCCAAGTTTTTAAATAAATGGCATAGTCGTTAGTGGCTAATTTCAACTTAGACACTTAGATAGCAATATTTACAGCTATTAATTTATGCAGGCAAAAATTCACCATTTGAATTCTTACTAATGTCTTTTCTGCATTTTAGACACAACAGCATAGCTGCAAAACGGCAACCAATTTTGAAGACATACTTTTGATGCCTGTATAAATTTCTAAAAAATCTTATGCAGAGTCTGAATTTTTGCTGATGATATATTTCCCATAGCAGCTACAAGTCATTTGTGAGAAATAACTAAATATCAGGAAGAGTCAACACAAAAATTCTCACAAATTAATTATGTTTGCTACAGTATTGTCGAAATTTAAATGAACAGCACTCTTGACTTTTACACTGCGTTTAATACAGTGTAAAATTTTCTTTTGTAATTTATGACACGGCGGTTAACTTCACTTGAGACTCTGTTTAAGTAAAATCTCAGTTTTATTACCCAACTTCTTTTATTATTATTTAATAATTTTGTCAAAAAGATAACTGTAATTTTGTGTAATTACAAGGTTATACTAAAGTTTATTTATACAGTGTAATATAAATGACTATATTTTTATAAGTAACTACTAAATTTCTTTGACTAATTTAGTAGTTATGTAGAGGTTTTTATCAAAATTTTATCTTTTAACAAGTAAATACTTATGTTAAAAAATATGGCTATTTTAAGTTAAAATACTTAAATGTCATGAATCTATGACATGTCAATTATTGCAATTAATGGTATTTACTAAATATTTGTAAAGTGAATATAAAAAAACTCAATAACCATAGAGTTTTATTACTAAAAAAACGTACAATTAAGCAAGTATATAGCAAATAAGCGATGTAGCAAATACTACTTGTATAATAATATAACTTAAGTAGTACTTATTTTCATCCAAATAGTAGTTGAAAAATTTAAGTTTTTATGTGTCTCAGCGGCTACACTGGTATAGATTTATGGCTAGTAGATCAATGTAGTGAACTTTTAGGTGAGTAAATAATTTAACGTCTACTGGGTTAGGACTGCTTTCTAAGACTTGGGTTTACTTGGCAAAAACCACCAAAGTTGTAAACCAATTAAACTTAATCCGCCCAGAGTGACGGCTACTTTGTTTTCTAAGGGCTGATTGATCCGTTGGAATTGATTTGTGTGGAATGTTGTAGATGAGTGTGGATCATGAGAGGTTTGTATGATCGCCTCTGTCTTTAAGATGCTAGGCGATCGCGCGATCGCTTGAACATCTGCAATTGCCAATACAACTCCCAGCAGCAATCCAAATCCTGCTTTATGAAACATTGTTATTTCCTTAATTAGAATGTTTTAGCTTGAAAGTTACGCAAACGCAGCGCATTAGTGACTACAGAAACTGAACTAAAAGCCATTGCTGCACCTGCAATAATCGGGTTCAGCAACCAACCAAATACAGGGAACAGAATTCCGGCGGCGATGGGAATACCAGCAACGTTGTAAATAAAGGCGAAGAATAGGTTTTGGCGAATGTTACGCATTGTGGCGCGGCTAAGTTGAATGGCTGTGACTATACCTTGCAAATCACCAGAGATTAAGGTGATGTCACTAGCTGCGATCGCCACATCTGCACCCGTACCGATGGCGATTCCGACATCAGCTTGCGCTAAAGCTGGTGCATCATTAATCCCATCACCAACCATTGCGACAATTGAGTGCTGAGTTTTTCTTGTGCTCCCCTGCTTCTCTGCTTGCAGTGACTTAATCACCTCTGCTTTTTGATCAGGACGGACTTCTGCCAAAACCTGCTTGATACCAACTTCACGGGCAATACTTTCGGCGGTGCGTTGGTTGTCGCCTGTAAGCATAACAACTTCTAAACCGAGTTTTTGTAATGCTTTCACAGCTTGGGGAGAAGTGGGTTTAATTGCATCAGCAATCCCGATTAACCCTTGGATTTCGCCGTCAACTGCTAACCAAACTGCGGTTTTACCCAGGTATTCTAAGCGTTCTTTGTCTTGTTGCAAGACTTGGGTATGAATATCTAATTCTTCCATCCAGCGTTGTGTACCAATTTGCACCAGATGATGAGAAACAATACCTTGTACGCCGCTACCTGCTACGGCTGCAAAATCTCTGACATCTGCTAAGGTTACTTCTTGAGATTGGGCATATCGCACAACGGCTTCTGCTAACGGATGTTCAGAATTGCGTTCTAAGGATGCGGCTAGTTGTATTAGCTGAATTTCGTTACTGTTAGCTGTACCGTTAACTGTGACAAAATCTGTAACAGTGGGTTTACCTTGAGTAATTGTGCCGGTTTTGTCTAAGACAATGATTTGAATTTGGTGTGCCAATTCTAAACTTTCTGCACCTTTAATTAAAATGCCATTTTCTGCACCTTTACCTGTACCTACCATCACAGAAGTTGGTGTAGCTAAACCCAAAGCACAAGGACAAGCGATAATTAACACTCCGACTGTGGTAATTAAGGCTAGGGTGAGGTTGCCCGTGATGTTGTACCATACGACAAAGGTAAGAATAGCGATCGCAATTACCCCAGGTACAAACCAACCAGTAATTTGGTCTGCTAGTCTTTGAATGGGAGCTTTTGAGCCTTGAGCCTGCTGTACTAATTGAACAATCTGTGCCAATACAGTATCCGCACCAACTCTTGTCGCCCGAAATTGGAAACTTCCAGTTTTGTTGAGAGTTGCGCCAATAACTTCATCTCCTGGTTGCTTTTTCACTGGTACACTTTCACCAGTCACCATCGCTTCATCAACAGTGGATGTCCCCTCCACCACTTCGCCATCAACAGGAATCTTTTCTCCAGGACGAACCAGCACAACATCGCCAATTTGTACTTCTGCAATCGGTACATCTACTTCTGTTCCGTGACGAATCAACCGTGCGGTTTTCGCCTGCAAACCAATTAGCTTACGGATAGCTTCTGAGGTTTCTCCTTTGGCACGGCTTTCAAATAATCGCCCTAACAAAATTAAGGTAATGACAATCGCCGCAGTTTCATAATACACATCAGGCATCAATCCCTGAGCAATGAAAAAGCCAGGAACCAAAGTCGCAAATAGAGAATAAAAATATGCAGCACTTGTACCTAAAGCTATTAAGGTATCCATTGTGGCAGCATGGCGCTTGAAAGCTTTCCAGGCATTGACATAAAAAGTTTTACCGCACCAAAACTGCACAGGAGTAGTCAGAACTAATTGCAACCAAGGGTTATGCAGCCATGTAGGAATCAAGGGTAAGTGTAATCCTGTCATCATTGGCAGTGAACCAATTACTAGTAAACTGCCAATAATCCCCCCTACAGTTAACTTGCGTTGCAAATCACGAGATTCTTTCTGGCGATGTCTGATTACTGCATCATCTTCGCCAGCCATTAGATTTTGTGATTGCAGTGGGTAGGCTGAATAACCTGCGGCATCTACAGCATTTTGGATGGCTTGTAAATTTGTGGTTCTGGGGTCATAATCAACTGTTGCTTGTTCTGCCCCAAAGTTCACACTACATTCTTTCACACCAGGGACAGAACGAATTGCATCTTCTACACTTCTGGCACAGGAAGCGCAACTCATACCGCGCAATTTCAAGGTGGCATTTTCCATTTGAAAACTCCAATTATCAAGTCTTGTTCCAGACTGACTTTATCTTGACTTCTCCAGTGAACTGGAGTGTCAAGGGGTATAAGGAAAAATTGGAATTAGCAGAAAATCCCCTTCTTTGATTTATAGCAGGAGGCAGCAGGAAGAAAAGTCTTACTATTCCTGGTATTCAAGCTTTCCAGTTGTCCTAACATATCTGACTACCGCTATATCATTCAGCAATTGACAACAACTTACGTCAAATTTTTCAAACCGATCGCAATCTTACTATGTTTCTCAATTTGCCCCATGACTTGTTTTGCCCGTTGAATCACTACGGCGGGTAAACCGGCTAATCTACCCGCTTCAATACCGTAGGATTTATCAGCACCACCGGGTTGAACTTGGTGTAAAAAGATAATTTGGTCTGGTAATTCTTTGACGGTTACTTGATAATTAGCCACATTGGTTAACATTCCCGCCAACTCATTTAGTTCGTGGTAGTGAGTGGCAAAAATTGTCCGCGAACGAATCTCAATTGCTAAATATTCTGCTACCGCCCAAGCAATGGAAAGACCATCAAAAGTTGCTGTCCCGCGCCCAATTTCGTCTAATAAGACTAACGACCGAGATGTAGCATGGTTGAGAATATTGGCAGTTTCATTCATCTCCACCATAAAGGTAGATTGACCAGTTGCCAAATCATCCACAGCGCCGACACGGGTAAAAATGCGATCGCATATGCCTAACTTAGCCGACTTCACAGGGACAAAACTCCCAATTTGCGCCATCAACTGAATTAAGCCTACCTGACGCAAGTAACAACTTTTACCGCTGGCGTTTGGCCCGGTAAGAATGATTAAGTCGGGGTTGTCCTTTGTTGATGAATCTTGTCCTAACTGAGTGGAATTAGGGACGAAGAAACCCGCAGGTAAGGACTGTTCTACCACTGGGTGACGACCATCTACAATTTCTAGTTCTCGCCCTGATATCATTTCGGGACGAAAATAACCTTGTTGTACCGCCAACTCAGCTAAACCACACAACACATCCGCCGCAGCCACAGCGCGAGAAAGTTGACGAATAGCCTCGGCTTGTTCGCCCACTTCTTCGCGCAACGCCACAAAAATTTCATACTCCAACTTATATAAATCATCCCGCGCACTGAGAATTCTCGCTTCTCGTTCCTTTAGTTCTGGGGTGATATATCGTTCCTCATTCTTGAGGGTTTGCTTGCGGATATAGTTAGCGGGTACTTGGTCAGCTTTGGTGCGGGAAATACTAATGTAGTAACCAAAGGTTTCGTTAAATCCTACCTTCAAAGTCGGGATTCCGGTTTTCGCCCTTTCATCTACTTCTAAATTCGCAATCCATTGATGATCTGCTTCGACAGTCGCCTTTCTTTCATCTAATAATACATTCACACCAGGACGAATTAACCCGCCTTCTTTTAAATGTATGGGTGGTGCTTCGACAAGGTGGGCTTGAATTTTCTGTGCCAATTCTTCTAATACAGGCGGGACTTTTTGCAAAGCTTTCAAAAAGGGAGAACTTGCATCAGCGACTACACGGGCTAATTCGGGTAAACGAGACAGAGAATCAGCTAAAGCGATTAAATCTCGTGCATTAGCAGTACCAGAACTCGCCCGTCCTGTAAGGCGTTCTAAATCGTAGATTTGCCGTAATAAATAGCGCAAATCTTGGCGTAGAGGTGTATTTTCTTTTAATTCTTGAATTGTATCTTGCCGCGATCGGATGCCTTTAATATCGAGTAACGGTTGTAATAACCAGCGTCGTAAAGCCCGACTTCCCATTGCGGTGCTAGTTCTATCTAACGCCCACAACAGCGAACCGTGAAAAGTCCCATCGCGGACGGTTTGGGTAATTTCTAAGTTACGGCGGGTTTGATGGTCAATAATTAGGTAGTCTGTGAGTGTGTAAGTGCGGAGTCTTTGCAGAGAAACAGTGTTTTCCTTTTGGGTATCTTCCACATATTCTAAAAGACCACCAGCCGCCCGCACTGCTAGAGGAAGATGGTCACAGCCCAAACCTTCGAGCGATCGCACCTTAAATTTCTGCAATAATTTACTTCTAGCTTCCCCTTGAGAAAAAGGTACTTGCGATCGCAAACTATAACAAAATGATGGTGGTAAACATTGGGGAAGATGGGGCGAAGTTTCCCCAGGACGCAGCAATACACCCAAATCAGGTGCATTTGTGGGAACCAACACCTCGGAAGGCTGGAGGCGCATTAGTTCTTGGGTGAGATGTTCTAAATCGCTACCTTGAGTTGTGAGAAATTCCCCAGTGGAGATATCTGCATAAGCTAAACCCCAATGAGTCCCAGCAATAACTACCGCTGCTAAATAATTATTGCGGCTAGACTTTAACATTCCCTCTTCTAACAACGTACCAGGCGTAAGGATGCGCGTTACTTCCCGGCGCACCAAACCCACAGCTTCCGAAGCATCTTCTACTTGGTCGCAAATAACAACTGCATAACCTTTTTCCACCAATAGAGTAGTGTAGCGTTCCCAAGCGTGATGCGGTACACCAGTCATCGCCACTCGCCCAGCTTCACCGCCATGCTTGCTGGTGAGAACTAATTCTAATTCCCGCGAAACAGTCACCGCATCTTGGAAAAAAGTTTCAAAGAAATCCCCCACCCGATATAGCAACAGCGCATGAGGATACTGATCTTTAACTTCCACATAATGCTGATACATTTTACTCAGCTTAGTGCGGTCTACCAATCGCGTATCCGCGTGAGGCGCAGGGGGTTGAAGAGATTCCGTCGGCTGGTTATCAGAGTCAGAAGCGGTCATAGATAGATGCAGGAAGTTATGCACACAAAAGCCACAATACTCGATGATAACGTGATGTGGAGTTGAGTTGCGATCGCTCCAGAATTTTTTATGTTTCTATTTTGCCTTGCAATGTGGTGAACAGGCGATCGCAGTACGGTGAAGCTTGACGAACAGTAGCGACATCCAGCAATTCTAGCAACTTTGAGGCATGATTAATTTTGTGATACTCTCCTTTAGTTGTTTGGCTAGTAGCAGCCTTTAAACTTGGCTCTAAATTATCTTTAGCAATAGTCTCTACATTAGGATTTTTGGAAATAGCATTTTCTTTAAAACCTTGACCATAA
Source organism: Nostoc cycadae WK-1 (assembly GCF_002897135.1). Taxonomy (NCBI): domain Bacteria; kingdom Bacillati; phylum Cyanobacteriota; class Cyanophyceae; order Nostocales; family Nostocaceae; genus Nostoc; species Nostoc cycadae. The sequence goes on from NZ_DF978429.1 coordinate 223,239, forward strand.
AATTTTTTAAGGGTTTCAATGTCAGCAATAAACCAAGCCTCCACAGCTTGCACCATCAAATGACACTGGCTGTCATCCACTTCTGATGGCTTATTCCAATTATCCCTTAACTTTAAATGCTGCCAAGGTGACTCTACTTTTACAGGTGCTTCGGCATCAACCAACAATACATTAAAAGCTTCTGGATGGTTTTTTAATGCGTTCTTAAAATCTTGGAAAGCATTATTCCGAGAACCACAGATAATAATATTCCATTTGATTTTTTGACTTCTTGCCAATTCGACTAATGGGTTTAAAAATTGGCTAAATCCTTGTCTAATTAAAGCTTTTGTATTTTTACCATCACCGCCACCTTCTACATAAATCCGCACCTCCTTTACCATCTATTTCCCCCAATTTCACCCATCCGCCAGAGGTCTCCGAGACTATATTTTTCCAACCAATTCTTCAGTTTATTTGGTTCAAGACGACGAAGATGAGAGCCTTGTTCATCTCGTTCACAAACTAATACTGATTCAGGATATTCGCTTAAAGCAGAAACTAAAGCATCAGAATGAGTTGTTACAATTAATTGTGTTCTCTGAGATGCTTCAATTAACATTTCAGCAATACTAGGTAAAATATCTGGATGTAAGCCTATTTCCGGTTCTTCAAGGCAAATAAGTGGGGGTGGAGTTGGGTCAAGCAGTAAAGCCATTAAAAATAAATAACGCAATGTACCATCAGATAAACGATTTGCGGGAATTGGTTGAACTAAACCTTCTTCACGAATAAAGATCTGTACTGTTCCACCATATATTCTTACAATTAGTTCTTCTGCTGAAGTATAAAACTTTTTTAGTTTTTCAGTAATTTTTTTATTACCTATTTGGAGTTGTAAGTTATTTAAAACCAAACCGATGTTACTTCCATCCTCCATTAAAGGATATACGGGAAAATCAGCTTGTTGTGGCCTACGGGGTTGACAATTACGTCCTATAGGTAAATCTCTATACATACAAATTCCAGAAAACCCGTAGCCTATATTTGTTATTTCTGGGTATTTCCTTACATCTTGTAGTTGGGACAATATAGACTTATTTATTTGAAGAATCCGAGAATCCCAGAATTCTTCATATATTAGTTCTTCGCCCAATTCATCTTTTTCTCTAAATTTAGAAACTGTCTTACCATTATTATTAAATTGATAGTAAGAAAATACTTCACTGTTATCTGAGTTTATTTTTTCTGTTTCTATAGCTTCATCTATTAAATGAAAATTTTGGTTAACTCCAGTAAAATTTAGTCTATAGATTAGATTTGGTAATTCTCCTATACTTAAAGTGACTTGAATTTCTGCTATTGGAATATTTTTTGCACCTTTCCAAAGGAAATCTATAATTCCTCCTCCGTAGCGTATAGCAGCTTCTAAATCCCTTGGAATTTCGCGTAAAATTCCAATAGCTTCAATTAAATTTGATTTACCAGAGCCGTTAGTCCCAATTAATACATTCAGTGGTTGCAGTTCAATTTCTTCACCCTTACTACCATAGGAAAGAAAGTTTTGTAGCTTAATTTTATGAATGAATCTTTTACCTTCCATTTGCGTCTCCTATTCCACTACTTTTCTAAGCTTACTGCGATCTACCAATCGTGTATCCGCGTGAGGCGCAGGGGGTTGATGAGATTCTGTTGGCTGGTTATCAGAGTCAGAAGCGGTCATAGATGCAAGGATTCACACACGCAAAAGCCACAACACTTGATGATAGCGTGATGTGGTGTTGAGTTGCGATCGCTCCTGCTTTTTTATGCTTCTTTGCAGTGTTGACAAAATTCCCAATTTGCGGTATTTACTTAAATAGTAGAAAAACTGTATCTCAATCAGTAATTAATTACCGAAAAAGCAAAACTCCATCGCAGCTATTTTGCGCCAACTGCGACAGAGAAGAAAGAAATTGAAACACCAAGGTAAAGCACAAGCGAAAATTTATGCTTCAACGCTAACATTGAAGCAAAATAAGAGGAAATAACCTACTATTTTTGCCTATTCTCTCCCTTGGTGCTTCCTACTGTGCTAGACATGTTCAATATATAGTGTTTACTTTTTGGGAACAGTATTCTATCGATCAGTTTTCGGGTATTGCCTAACAAAGCTAATATCATCGGTGATTGCTGACTAACTTAACTACAACATCCAACACAAAAGATTCTCACTACCGACGAAATTTATGGGTGGGGATTGGGTTTCAACGAAGTAGTTCGCCACAGTTGATGGCAATAGCTATTGAAGAAGTATTTCAAAAAAATCTCCTCGACGAAAGTGCGATCGCCGGAATTGCTACTATTGATACCAAAGCCTTAGACATTGCTTTAGGAGAAATTTGTCAACTCCGCAATTGGCTGTTGCAAACATTTTCCGCTAAAGAGTTGGCTACTGTTGCAGTTCCCAACCCATCTGCAATCATCACCAAAGCCACAGGAACACCTAGTGTTGCAGAAGCGGCGGCGATTTTGGCTGCTGCTAAAAATGTCCAACTGGGGGCTAAGTTATTGGTTCCTAAAAATATTTTCCGCTTATCAGCACTACCTGGGGTAGTCACTGTAGCGGTGGCTGAAGCAATGCAGCCGTGATTAATCATCTTTTCGACTATTCAACGACTCTGAGGAAATAATTAATCACACTCGAAACAATTGATAACACAATAGACCCAAGCAAAGCAGGTAAAAAGCCTTTAATCTCAAAACCAGTACCAGGAGTGATAGCACTGGCTAACCACAGAGATAAAGCATTAATGACAAATGTAAATAAACCAAAAGTCAACAAAGTAATGGGAAATGCCAAAAGCTGCAAAATTGGTCTGACAAAAGCATTAACTAATCCAATAATAAATACCGCAACCAAAGCTGCAACAAAATTATTGACAATAAAACCATCCACAATTCTAGAGGTAATCAGTAAAGCCACCGCAGTAGCTAACCAAGTTAACAAAAAGTGTTTCATATACAGCAGGTATGACTTCCATTAAATGAATTTAGTAGAGATGCCATACATCCATCTCTACTGAGAACTGGTATAACTACGTATTAGCCTATCGCTGCCCAGGCGATCGCCGCAAGAGAATGTCCCAAGTAGCGCCACCAGCTACACCATCCTCTTCTAAACCATAGCGCCTTTGCAATGCCTTAACTGCTGTTTCGGTAGTGCGGCCAAAATCACCATCTATTCCGCCACTCAAAAAACCAACCCTTTGTAATTGTTTTTGCAACGTCAGTACATCTTCACCACTCATCCCTAAACGCAAAATGGGATATCCTTCGGCTGTGTACTGAATACCAGGAACCTTACGAAAGGTAATAGTTGATGATGGCCGTGCGGGGGTTTTGCGTTGAGTTGTAGGAGTTTTCCTGTTAACTGGTCTTGGTTCTGGTGCGAGGGTTGGGACTTGGGTGGCGCGAGTTTTGGGATTAGCAGGTCTGGGTTCTGGTTTAGCAACAGTGGTGCTAGACAAAGACGCAGCCGTGTTAGATGTAGATGCTGGTTCTTTGGGAAACAATTTTTGCCAAGTAGCAGCATCAGCCACCCCATCAGGATTTAAGCCAACAGCTTGCTTAAAGCGAGACACAGCATTTGCTGTATTTTCGTTATAAACTCCATCCACTGTCCCTGAGTAAAAACCCAAAAGCTTGAGTGCTGCTTGCAACTCCGAGACACGTTCCCCTTGAGAGCCAACTTTCAGCGTTGGACGACTAATTGCAGCACTTGGCGCGGCTTGAGCAATTTTCGGTGGTGCTGCAAATGAAACTACAGACGAGGAAGCAATCAGTAAAGATGTGGAAGATAACAGCAGCAAGCAATACAACTGATTAGCGCTCAAGGAGCGAAACCCTGGTGGTGAGTCTAAGTACTTCAATATACATACTGTTAGGCTGCCTTTCATGGAATTTACTCCCAGAATCTTCTGTTGCTAATATTACAGCCGCTTGAGTCCAGAAAAAAGCTAGTCCAGCATATATTATGAAGTGTGATTGCGATCGCTCCAAATCCAGCGATAATTACAATGCACTCAAAGTAAGCAAATTCAGCCCTGCATTTCTTACTAATACTTGTCATCGACCAGATAAATCAATAGTTTTGAAAGCCAGTTTGGTGCATCTTTATTGTGCGGTCGTGGCTATGTCAATAAAAAATTTAATGTTGCAGTCAAGTTGCTATAAACGTTATGTACATAATTAGCCTCGCATACAAAGAAAACTAATTAATCTCAAAGGAGTAGACAACATTCAATATGAGTTCATATTTATAAAATTACAAAATCCAATGGAAGAATTTTTCTTTGCAGCAGTCGGTGATGTGCATGGACACATAAAAACTATGATTAAACTGCTGAGTAAATGGGAATCGCTCTTAGGGAAAAAATTGGCTTTTATACTACAGGTCGGTGATTTTGAACCTCATCGTCATGAAGCAGATTTATCGACCATGTCAGCACCAACAAAATATAAAAAGCTAGGAGAGTTTTCTGACTATTACTTAGGAAAGGCATTTTTCCCCTGGCCAGTCTTCTTCATTGGCGGCAACCATGAACCTTATGGCTTTCTTGAACAGTTTACTAATGGAGCAGAGATTGTTAAAAACTGTTATTATTTAGGTAGAGTTAACAGTAATATTATTGAAGGATTAAACATTGTTGGAGTTTCAGGAATTTATCGAAAGGATAAGTTTTATAGCCCTAGACCACACTTTTTAGAAATTTCCACAAAATCCAATAAGGAATATATCTACTTTATTGAAGATGATATTATCCAAGCACTAAATTACAAAAATGTTGATATTTTATTATTACATGATTGGCCATCTGGGCTAATAAATAGTAGCTCTATAGCGGAAATTACAGGCTTTAGTAATAGTATAGGATATGGCGAATTAGGTAATGAATTTGCTCGGATGTTAGTGGATTTACTCTTACCAAAACTGGTGCTATGTGGACATATGCACTGTAAATACCGCACTAAAATTATTACTAGTGATAATCAAAGGATAGACATCTGTTGCCTGGCTGATATAAATCAGGGTGATGCAGCAATTGCATTATTTCATGTAACACCTCATGGTGAATTACAAGAAGTTATACTTGAAAGTTAGCAGTAGTGAAAATATCATCGACCGCGCAAGGACGTTATGCAGCAATGGCTATTATAAAGTCTGTATGTAAAAAATTAACAGACTTTACAAAATCGCGTTTCTTGGCTGCTTTTCTTTCTTAAAAAATTGGCAAAAGTAAATCAATCAACCACCTGATGTGCGGACATAAATTTCTTGGCCTTGGGAATTGTAGATGACGATGGGTAAATTAGCATTCTCACTAATAACTGAGAGAGCTTCTTGTAAAATTTGCCAGTGACTATTTGTATTAGTTGTGGAGTCTGGATTTTCAGGATTAGCTGGTGACAACTCGCCTTGAATGGCTTGTTCATATTCAGGTGTGGTTCTGACAATAATTCCGGTGTAATTTAAAGTAAAAGTGCAAATGCGAATTTCAGCACTACAAGTTTTATTTAAATCTACACGGGTTTGTTGCCAAGTATTCATCAGTTCGACTTTGGCTTGTGCTTGCTTGAGTCCTTCAGAATAAGGTGCAATTAGACTTTGTGCTTGGGTGTAGTACAAGCTATCTTGGGAAACATTTTTAGCGGTTTGTAAAGCTTGTTGCCAGTATGCGGCGGCGGCTTGCCATTGGTTGAGTTTTTCGTAGTCTTTGGCTTGTTTAGCAATGCTAAGTGCTTGTAAGTAGCTTTTAGCAGCTAATTGTTCTAGAGTAGCGCGATCGCGCGCCCTCGCAAATTGTGGTTTATATTCTATTAACAGCTTTTGTGCTTGGGGATAAGCTGGACTAGTTTGGGGAATGACACTTAAAGCGTTCACCGCAACTTGCCAAGTAGACTGTACCTTTTGCCATTCTCTTAAAGATTTAGCCGAAGTTTGCCACTTTATCGCTACACTAGCTACCTCTTTGGCGGCTGTTAGTTTTTTCAGCCATTGTTCTTGAGCAACTAACCGCTTATTAACAGTTTGCAAATTAATCCGATACTTCAGTAATTTAGGCTGAATGAAATTATAAAGTTCGCTATTGGGATTAACTGTCTCTAATGGAACGATCGCTTGCCGCCAGAGGTGTTGTCTAGCTTCTAATTCCTCTAAACTATTGGTGGCTGTTTGGGTTTTTTGTTCAGCCGCAGCACCTGTTTGCAAAGCTGTTACCACTTGATTAATTTTGTCTGACTGTTCGGACAGGGTAGTTTTGAGTTCCTCGGCTTGTTGATGACGGGGAGACCACTGAGGAATCACGTTCAACGCCGCACTAGTCGCCTCTAGTTGTTGTTTAACTCTAACTAATTCATTTTCTGACTTCGCACGATACATTAGCTGGCGAGATTCTGTTTTGAGTTGCATCGCTGTTTCTAACTCTTTGCACTCAGATATTACACAAGGCTGAGTTAATAAATAACCACTAACTCCGAAAACAACAATCACCAGTAAACCTACACCCAGCAACACAGGTGAGAATACTAATAAAGGTTTGCGGCGGCGCATTGTGCTTAAATCTGGTGCATCCTCTAGGGGATCATAAAGTGTTTCCGCTTCTGGCTCTTCTAAAGTTTCTGCAATAAATGCAGAGTTGATATTGATATTGTTAGCTTCAGAAAATGAGCCACTAGCTGGAAATGAGCCAGAATCAGAAAAGTCTTGTGTATTACCAGTTTCCCAAATACCTAAGTCTTCTTCTCTTTGCTTAACAGTAATTCCCCGCTTGGCATAAGGAAGTTTTTCACTGGTCACTCTGAGAAAGCATTGTATCCGTTGTTCCCTGTAGGTAGGTAGGGACTGGAGTGCATCCTCAAGCACTGCAAATACTTGTTCGATGTCAACCTTCACGCCGGGTGGATGTTGAATCAGAATCATTAACTCGTCTTTGTTAACCGCACACCTAATTTGGAAGACTTTACCCGATGGAACTTGTGCCAGAAGTTGTTCTTGCAAGGTTCTAGCTAACAGCTGTAAATCTTCTTGCTGGACTGCTACTTTCATAGAGCGTTCCCGCTGATTATCTATAATTGTTTTTTTATCTTTGAGCGAAATAAATGAATGACTTGAGTTTGTTGAATCCAGATGCACAATTTAACCAACCATAACCAGAGATAAAATAAACCAACTTTCTAACATAGATTTTGGCTGTTCTGGCGAAATCTAATATCAGTGATTATTCGTATTTTTATGATGAGACTTTTTTACCTGCGCGAATTTACTAATTCCGAATTAATTTAATCATGAGAATTAATGAGTCGAGAATTTATACCTGCTCCCAAATTTAGACTGATAAATTGGCAACTTAATGCGGTCTTTTATCATGTATTGATACATTAGCAGTACAGAATTCATGCCTAATTCTGAATCCAGACTCATAAATTATTTTGAGTTCAGAAGTAATTACAAATCAAAAATTGGGAATAATAAAATTTTTACCTTTAAACATAGTTTTTGGTCACGAGGAAACACTGTGTGCTTAATGTTTAACACACTCTTAACTTATTTGTTAACAGCCTCAAGTATAAGAAATCGACAATAGCGATCGCACTATTAGTTGAGTCGGTTGATAAGTCAAGTCTGAATGTTGTATTAGTTACAAAAATCTTTCAACTTAGAGAAAAAATACTAAGCTAGGGTTTTTGACACAACAGCTAATTTTGTTATATGCTGTCAATTTCACTGAGAATATTGGATAATATATAACTTTAGTTCTATGGGTTGAAGCTGGAAATTCATTTGCTGCATTTGCTGAATTCGATAGAATTGATCCATCAAAAATTAATGTATACAGATGAACTAGACTTAATTCTGCAATTATGCTGCTGTAAAAAATCAACAACAGCACCACAAAAATACTTTTAGTAGTGGTAAAACAAGGTGCATAACGATGGATTTATTAGAATATCAAGTTAAAGAATGGTTTGGGAACATAGGCATTCCTGTTTTGCCATCTCAAAGGATAGATCATCCGACAGATCTCAAACGCCTAAAAATTAATTATCCCATTGTCCTCAAATCCCAAGTATACGCAGGCGAAAGGATTCACGCTGGTGGAGTCAGAATTGTCGAAACAACTATTGATGCGATCGCCGCAGCCCAAACTATTTTTAATTTGCCAATTTGGGGTCAATTACCAGAAGTTTTATTGGCAGAGACTAGATATGATAGCAAACAAGAATTTTATTTAGCAGTAGTTTTAGATACCGCTGTTTGCCGACCAGTACTTTTAGGTTGTAAAGAAGCAGATATTGACTGGGAATCAGCCGGAGAGAAATTACAGTACGTGGTGGTGGAACAAGAATTTTCGCCTTTTTATGCGCGACGACTAGCTTTGAAAATGGGTCTGCAAGGTGCGCTGATGCAGTCAGTCAGCAACGTTGTAGAAAAGATGTATGAGTTATTTATCCAAAAAGATTTAGATTTAGTAGAAATTAATCCCTTAGCAGTGAATGCAGCAGATGAGGTGATGGCCTTAAATGGCAAAGTCAGCATTAACGAACGGGCTATTGGTCGTCATCCAGAACTGGCTGAATTAGCCACAAAAATTAGCAACCGTCACAGCAGCAACAACAATAACAGCAGATTAAAAGACTTGAACAGTGCTGAAACCCAAGGCAAAATCGGGATTTTGGGGAATGGTGCAGGTTCGATTATGGCTACCTTTGATTTAGTCATGAGTCTCGGAGGTAAGCCCAGTCATCCGCTGAATCTCCGACATGGTTTGTTAACTGATACTTTACCCACAAGTTTTGGCGATCGCCTAGCTAAAGGTCTGAATCTCCTCGCTGCTGACAAAAATATTCAAGTTATTTTAATTAACCTCCTCGGTAGTATTCCCCAAGCTGAAGCTACCGCCCAAGTAATTGCCAAATTTATTCAAGATCATAGTGACCCTGAACGTACTCATAGCAGCCGCAGTCGTCGGGATTTATCTTTTCCTGGCTTAGTTGTGCGCTTGGCTGGTTCGGAATTGAATGTGGCTAAAGATTTACTAGGTACTTTAGAAAATCAAGGTGAAATTGTCTTGGTAGAAGATTTAGATGAAGCAGTAGCGCAAGCTGTTCGTCTGGCTAAACCAGCCACTTATCAATCTGTCAAGGTTAAACGTTAGGACTGATCAAATTTCCCATTTCCAACTTCAGACTTTTTATGAACTTAACGCCAGAGAGTAAAGTTATCATCCAAGGCTTCAGTGAATTTATCTCAGCAACTAATATTTTGCAAATGAAAGCTTATGGGACAAATTTGGTTGCTGGTGTTAATCCTGGTTTTGGTGGACAAACACAATACGATTTGCCAGTTTTTGATTTAGTTGAGGAAGTTGTTTCACAGTTCGGCACAATTGACACAACAATTATCTGTGTTCACCCATACCAATTATTAGATGCGGCTTTAGAAGCGATCGCCTCTAACATCCGCCAAATTATCATTATCACAGCGGGGATGCCACCATTAGATATGGTGCAATTACTCCGCAAAGCCGAAGCTTGTGAAACCTTGATAGTGGGGCCTAACAGTCCGGGGATCATCGTTCCCGGAAAAATTCTTTTAGGGACTCAGCCCAGCGAATTTTATACTCCCGGCCCTGTGGGAATTGTCAGCCGCAGCAGCACTTTAACCTACGAAGTCGCTAGGGAATTAACCAAAGCTGGTTTAGGACAATCAATTAGTGTCAGCATTGGGAGTGATGCAATCGTCGGTTCATCGTTTTTGCAATGGCTGCAAATTCTGGATGAAGATGAAAATACAGAAGCGATTGTGTTAGTTGGTCAACCTGGTGGTGGTAGCGAAGAAGCCGCAGCGCGATATATTACGGAAGCGATCGATAAACCAGTAATTGCCTATATTGCAGGTAGACAAGTACCACCAGTCAAAAATTGGCAACAAACTGGCACTTTAGCCGCAGTTATTGGCCGTGATCCTACTTTTGGTACAGCCCAAAGTAAATTAACAGCATTCAAAGAAGCAGAAGTTCCTGTGGCTGACCGTCCTTCCCTAATTCCTGAGTTGGTTAGGAATGAGTTGAAAGTCCTTTCGGTTGAATGACAGCAACAGCTTTGATGATCATGGGAAGAAATTAGTCTGAGTGCTGAGTATAAATCAACATTGACCGAATCTAACTGACTACAGCTATTGTTAAGTGAATCGCGCCAGTATACGCTGTCAAAGTTGTTTTAACCAGCGCCACAGATGACTCAGTCATCCCCCAAATTTTGGTTGAGGTTTCTGGTTCATCTTGTGGCGCAAGACGTTTAATGGCATAACAGCACTTGGCGAGACGCTTCAGTTATGGAATGAAGTTTGTGATTAATTAGTCACTTCAACACTCTCATTCAATCTACGAATGAGGCGTGATAACTCACGAATGATATTTACGGCAATTTCGGGAGTTTCTTCAATTGCGTCATAAAGTTGTTCTTGTGTTAGTTCTAAACATTCACACGGTTCGATGGTAGTGGCGGTAGCCGAACGGGGCTGTGTATCAAATACTGCCATTTCGCCAAAGTATTTGCCCTGTTCTACTTCTGCCAAGAATTTATTGCCAATGTGGACTTTAACTCTACCTGATACCACAATGTAAAGCGATCGCCCTTCTTCACCCTGTCTAAAAATTGTGTAATTTGCTGGAAATGACAACTCGTGCATCACTGAAGTCAGTCGCACAATAAAATCATCCCGCAATTCCTTAAAAATCGGGACTCGGCGCACAAATAACAATCGATCAACACTACTGAGCATAATTAAGAGTTAAGACACACCCATGCAGAATATCGGGCAATTTTGGGATTTGGGAATATGCGATCGCCATATTAACCGATAAAAATCACAACTAAGTACTGAGTTTGATTAATTTGATCATCACATTTTTTTAGCAAATTCTCAAAAACAACAACCGCATACAGAAAAAATCAGGCTGGCGGTTGCTGTAGCTCAATCTATCACGACAAACGATGAATAGGGTATTTAGCAGTAAATTCTCTTACTTTTGATTTTTGATAATACGTATTAACACTGAAAAAAATCTAGAGTAGAATGACTGTCTCTGCGATCGCTGATGCTCACAGATGTTCATGTTTGATTAAATTTCGGTAATAAAGCGTCAAACCATATTACTAATTACGAGAGAATTTTAGATATATTCTAAGCAATCTATAGTAAAGCTTTGTGCAATACAATCCTTAATAAATAGTTCATATTTTTGTCATATTTTTGCCATAAATCTGTCAATAAGACATGTGATGCTATAGCTCTGGATTGATATTCCAGTTTACGCATAAGAGTTCAATCAGGCATAAGTTCTGATTAAATCGACTCGTCAAATCAAAATTGTTAAATTCTTCATAATTAAGAAGGAAAAACACCATGAATTGGAAAGTAATTGCTTTAGTCCCGGCTCTAGCTCTAGCTACTGCTTTACCTGCATATTCTGCCACTAAAAAAACTCCTAATCCAACTACTACAACACAAGTTAAACCACAAAATCTCCAACAAAGTAATACTACGAAAAAAACTACTACTGCCCAAAAGTCTAATATTAGGCAAAAATCTACTAATGTCGCCAAGCGTAGTAATGTGCTGACAGTAGGTAGCAAGGGAGATTCTGTCAAAAATGCTCAGATTTTGTTAAAAAAACAAGGATTCTATACCGCAAGTGTCAATGGTATTTTTGATAAGAATACACGCGCAGCAGTCATTAAATTTCAAAAATCTAAAGGCTTAAGAGCCGATGGCATAATTGGCCATAGAACTTTAACGGCTCTCCAGTAATTCTATTATTTGTTCAGTATCTTTCAGAGCGCGGGTGAGCAGAGGTGCATACTTCGACTGCGCCGAGTAACTAGGGGAGAGAATTTAATCTTTCTCCCCTATGCACATAAAATTAATCCATGATTATTTAACCTTGCATACGAGCAATTACACAGTGAATCACTGTTACTTCATTAATAATGCGCTCTAGTTCTGTAGATAGGGGGGTTTGTTCACGTACTGCTTGTAATGTAGGAGTTAAAATCTGAGATTGTGTAGCAATTTCTGATAAACGAGCAGTATGTAACTGTGCAATTTGATTGTGAATCAATTCCAGATAATTATCCATCTCTGGTAATGGTTGGGGTGCTATTCCTTGTTGTAGACTATCTGCCAAGTTTTCCACAACTTGCACAATGTTATCTGTAAGTCGCTGGAGTTCAGTAAATTGGTAGTCGCCGCTAAATTCTCGCAGATGTTCTGCAAGAGTTGTCACCGAACTGAACAAGCAACGAATGTAAAATATCAAGGTCATTACAGGTTCGATTTCGCCTTGAACATGACGAGGTTCGCTGAATAATCGTTGAGCCGCAGCTGTCGCATTGGCATTCTCTAGGGCTGCTTGATGCCGTAGAGTATTGATAGCAGCAAACACATTTTGTTCTGGATGAAGATAGTTAGCAATAACTTGCTGAAAGTAGGCAAGATTGGCGCGAATAGTTTTTTCTAGTTGTATGGGAAGTTGCTGTCGTTCCCAACGCGGGAACAGCACATAGCTACCAACCAAGGCTAAAACACCCCCAAATAGGCTATCAACAATCCGTAATACTCCCACTTGCCAGCCACCTGCACTAATCAAGTTGAGGAGTAAGATAATAGCGGGAGTGAGTAATATAGTAAATATGCTGTAGCTTAAAGGTCGCACTGACATAGCAATAAACACCAACAGCAGTAAACAAAATGCGATCGCACTTTGATTCTTAACTAATAAAATCAGCACAATCCCCATAATTCCCCCCAAAATCGTCCCGATGACTCTTTGGACTGTGGTTTCGGATGTGCCGCCAAAGTTGGGTTTGAGGGCGACTAAGGCTGTTAAAGTAATCCAGTAACCTCTAGGTAGTTGCAATATTGCGGCGATAAATTCTGCAAATGTTGTAATTATTGCTAGGCGCAGCGCATGGCGAAAGCTGACGGAATCAAAAGTGAAATTATTTCGCAATGTATCAATAATTGCCGCAGGCTTTGACTGAAGTAGAGGGGAAATTTCTGCTTGAGAAATATAACGCTGTTTTCCTCGACTTAAATCTGTAATAATATCTGCATCAGTATGAATTTGTTGTGCTAGATTGATCAAACTGCTAGTAATCTTCCGCAGTTGAACTAAATCGTTATAGTTATCTGTTTGAAAGTTTGTTGTTTTGATAACCTGAGAACGCAGAACTTGCCATTGATGTTGTAATGCCTCAACTGTGCGATCTAAATCTCCTAAATGAACTGAGGTTTTCTTTGTGGCAATGGCTTTTGATAACAGTTGTAGAGCAATTGCCAATTGTTCTATAACTTGTTGAATCTCTGTTTGTAACTCAGAAAATAATTGATGTTCTGATGCGATCGCTAATAATTCATTCAGTGCCACAACAGAATTGACAATTTGATTGGTATCTTCAATTAAAACTAATAAATTATTGCCCTGCTGGTTGGCACCTTTCTGCACAGTCCATCTAGCTGTCCAAACACTACGGGCAGATGTTAAATTTTGAATTACCGTATCTTGAGCTTGCAAAAATTGTTCTGTCCACTCTTGAATATTCTGGTAATTGAATACTCTCTCCTTGGCTAAATCGACAAATTTACTCAACGAGAGATAACAGTTAGCCACAGTCTGCATTACAGGATCATAAGGTTGCACAGCCCAAAGGCCTAATGACAGTAAAATTGTCCATGTTCCCCCAGCTAGACATAATAAACAGTGTTGAATCAGGGTCGAGAAATTGGTAAATGTCGCAAATCTAGCCAGGGCAATCACAAACATAATGGAAGTAACCAAGCTGATGGATGAGGCTACGTTGCCATACAGACTTGCTAAACCGGCGATAAATATCACGACAAACGTTGTCGGGATGGCTAACCAAAGATGGCTGCTAACCAGGCTGGCTATTAAAAATACTGTTGTGACTGCAATGGTAGTTGCAATCATCGCCTTTAACTGCTGGCGATAAGTACCATCAACGTTTACCATCCCCACAAACCAAGCAGCCATAGTAGCGATCGCACTTGCAGCCGCATTACCAGTGATAATGCCAAAACCAATAGGAACACCCAAAATTAACAGGCTACGAAAACCTGAGAAAATAGCGGGTTTACCTGGCTTGAGTTGAAACTGCTGCAACAACCAACTAAAAGAACGTTTATTTGGGAATGGCATTATGATGCTGGTGATTCACTGATTTATTGTGCAGAAATTAGAGCATCTAGGGAATATGCCTCAAGGACGAAAACTGCGATCGCGCTTAAACCACTATGTTTCGATAATCAACAAGAAAAGGCGATCGCCTAGGTTATGAGTGGTGCGATCGCCTTTTAAAATTAATCTATCAATTACTAATTATTCCCATTTGGACGTTGAATAATTGTTTCCACAACTCTTCGCTTCGCTTTTGGGTCAATTCCGACCAAACGCACATACTCACCGCTATATTCAGTTAGATGTGACTCTAACGTTGAGATCGCATCAGACTCAGCATCGATGTGAATTGTACCGCAACTCTGCCAAGCACCTGTGCGGAAACGGCGTTCATCTACATGTTCAAAAGTAACTTTGTGACCTTGAGATAAAATTTGCCGAATTTGTTCTTGTGTTTCTAGAGATACATGAGTATTTAATGGTTCCGATTGACGAGATCCATTAGTAGATGGCTGACTAATTGGTGTTTCTATCTTTGGTGGTGCTGCTTGATAACCTCTACCTCGATTCAAGCGATTATATTCATCCACCAACTGCGAATTTTCTACTCGTTTTTGTTCACCCACCATAAAATGACCAGACTCAATTAAATGAGACAAGTTGAAATTTGGCTTTTTAAATGTTGGTGGCCCTTCCACGCTATTTACTATACGCAAAGATATATGTTCAAACCCTATTTCATGGATAAATTTCCGGATTTGCTCATCATAAATTCGGGAACGCACAGCACTAAAAAAGTCTATTGATTGATTTGGAAAAGTATCAACAAACTGTTCAACTTCTCGTGCTGAAAGTCCATCGTCTGCAAAAATCCCACCAACAATTCCCACTTTTTCATCACGGTTAGGTTCCCAATAAAATTTTTCCATCCGTCCGTCCCTAATTAACGGTGCATACAAAGTGGAAAAATCATTACCTGTAACAATAATTGGTACACGCCGTATCGGGTTTGAATCATAACTTCCCGGTAATTGCACATCTGTGGGATTATCGGCAATATTCATCAGTGTGGCATTGACCAACTGTGTGTTGACAGTATATTGAGTGCCTTCATCAAAGCGTCCTGCACCTGCATCTAAGTCGTTAATCATCAGCACGCACATTCTACCGCGCACTTTGACTTGTTCTGCTGTTTCCCGATAGCGCAACCGAATCAACCGTGCGGGATCTCCTGCATCTGGACTTTCCAATTCACCACCAGAAATGAGTGTGACTTCCACACCCATTTTTTCAAAAGCTAACTCACACTGAAAGGTTTTTCCTTCACCTTTACGTCCATGAATGCCTAAAATCAAAGGAACTCTTACACCAGGAAGATTCAAGAAGTTCTTAGTGATGTGAACAGCAATTTTATCCAAAAATCGAGGAGCAATATAATAACTCATAATTATTGCGAGTGAGGACTAATTAAACAATGCTAAGTTTTTTTGGTGACTAATGTTGACTAATCTTTAGATATAAATTCAGCATCACTATCACAAACGCTTTATAGGGTAAGCATCAAAAATTTTACTACTTTCTCACAGTGATATTTTTAAATCAGATGCTGTCATAGCCAGAGACTTCCTAGGAATTTTCTTGCATCTAGCATAAGCAATTCTTATTTAAACCAATTTAACCAAGCATCCCAATTATCAACAATTTCAGCAAGTTCAGCATAACCTGTGGCTTGCGGATGAGCGCCATCATAATTTTTTGCTTCTTCTATCCAAGTGTTTGATTTAATTAATATCGGAAAAACGTTGAGATAAGGCACATCTAATTGCTGACAAACTAAAGCAAATTCTTGCGCTAAATTGCCAATTCTTTGATTCTGTTCTATCTCTGTACATGGTGGTGGACTAATCATTAGAACAGGATATAACTGTTTAGCTATGCTCAAGATATCATGAATATTGTTGAGTGATTCTGCAATAGCAACGCGAGTTTTACCATTCTCTAGAGTTGTATCATTTACTCCAAAAGAAAATACAACTCTACCATCATATTCTTTTGGTAAACGATAAGTAACTTCTCTATGCCAACGATTTTTCAGTTCAGTACTAGTTTCTCGCCTTACACCTAAATTATAGTAGGTGATTTCATGACCTTTTTTATGAGCATTCACACAGATTCTCCCTGTCCAACCAAGACATTCTGGATCGCCTGTCCCGTTAACAAAGGATTCACCTAAGAAGCAAATTCTAACTTCAGATAGAGGTTTTATATTCATAAATATAGTTTAAATTTTTGTGTTCTCTATTTTTTGGTAATCTTGAGCGATCGCATATTTTAGTAGATGTTACATAACCTCTCTCTGAAGATTCAGGAAAAATATTTTCAATTAATTTAATAATCAAATATATAAATACAAATTATTGTGATATGAACTCACAAACTTTAATCATCTGTATATAAATTATAAACTTATGGTGAAAAAAGTAGTTATTGTTGGTGCTGGGCCAAGTGGTCTATTATTGGCTCATTACTTGTTGCGTCGTGGAGATAATTATCAGATCGATATTTATGAACGTCGCAGTGATCCTCGGATTGTTTCATTTTCTAAATCCAGAACTTATCCCATTTCTCTTAACGAAAGAGGAATGAGTGCTTTGAGACAAATTGATGGATTAGAAGCCGCAATCAAAGCGATAAGTTTAGAGATGAATGGCACAGTTTTTCATCAGAGAAATGGCAAAACTAGATATACACCTCGACAAAATCCTTTATTTACTCTTGACCGGACAAATTTAGCGATCGCGCTTTTAGAAAACCTAAACAGCAAGTACAATCATTCTCAATTAAAGATTCACTTCGACTGTCAATGTCAGCAAGTTGATTTAACTGATAAGACAATAAAATTAACAACCATTGCCGAAGAATCAGAAAAACTCTTTATAGTGAATTATGATTTTTTGGTTGGTGCAGATGGAGCCTCTTCTGCGGTTAGAGAAAGTTTGAATTCGACAGATTGTTTTAACTGTGAACAAAAACCGATAACAACGGATTACAAATCATTTATATTACCTATCTCCCAGGAAAATTCAAACATTAATTTAGCAGGAGATAAAATTCACTCTTGGATGCTCAAGGATGGCACAGTGATTCTATTGCTGCATCAACTAGGCGGAATAATGAGTGGTATTATTCATTTTTCTCGTCAACAAAATCAAATAAATAATCTTGCCACAAAAGAAGAAGTACTACAATTATTTCGAGAAAATTTTCCAGAAATTGGTCAGTTAATGCCAGACTCAGAAGCAGAAGATTTTCTGCATAGACCAGCATCAACAGTTATAACAGTTCGGTGTAATAGTTACCATCATGGTGATAGTGTACTGCTAATAGGAGATGCTGCTCATGCTGTTTCCCCATCTATTGGTCAAGGTTGCAATGCAGCACTTGAAGATGTCTTGATATTTGACCAGCTTTTAGATAAATATTCAGACAATATCGAAGAAGCTATTGCACAATTTACTGTGCGCCGTCAGCCAGATGGTTATGCTTTAGTAGAACTTGGAGATAATGCGTTTCCTTTATCTCAAGGATTATTTATTGAGTTTATGTTAAGAGAGTGGATGGCAAAAATTATCCACAATATATTTCCTCAAGTTTTTTCTCAACCACTGTTTTATTTAATCTCAGAAACGACTGTTCCTTATTCAGAAATTTTAAATGTATACCAAGGTTGGATTGCCAAAGTTAAAAAATCTAATGCTAATTTCTAAATATGTTTGTTACAGTGGCGATCGTTCTAGTCTAAAATCCTCAAATTAATCATTCTCATCAGACTCAAAGATATTCACTTTCTCTTGAGTTTCTGTTACTTCACTCTGACTAAATTTAAATCCCATTGTTTTATTGATGCGTTTTACTCCACTCAGCGTAATCAATGTCAGCAGTCCTCCTAATAATCCCATTTGCCATAAACCACAGCCAATTGCCGCACCTAGTCCTGCGGCTGTCCATACGCAAGCAGCAGTAGTTAAATTCCGCACTTTAGGAGTAGCACTTTTTCTGGGAGATTCTTGTAAAATTAATCCGGCTCCGAGAAATCCTACCCCAGTAGCAACACCTTGAATTGTCCGACTTAGTAGTCCACCAAGGAAATTTTGCTGGG
>NZ_DF978429.1:244714-265749 GCF_002897135.1 Nostoc cycadae WK-1
TAACCCAGCAAAATTGCCTTGGTGGACTATTAGGGCATTAGTTGCGGCGTATGGACTATCACCTTCAGCCTGTAAGGGAATCATTACGAACAAGGCAGCACCCATACTTACTAACATAAATGTTCTCATTCCGGCTGGTCTACCACCTTGCTGACGGTTAAACCCAATCATACAACCTACTAGCAGTGCCATAATTAGCCGGAATCCTATATGTGGCCAATCATCTGAAGTAATAAACATCGGCCCCATTGTTTTATCTCCTTACATAGAAAACTAAATTTAGTACTTACTGCCAATAGCTAAATTGGCTACTTAATGATGTGTATAAAATAAAGTACGGTAAAGCTATTGGTTTTATGTAATTTAAGGTTAGTTTAACAAAAAGATAACAATAAGTAAATTAATACACACTAGAAAAAAAGTAGGCAAAGATATAGTAAATCCAAAATTTTTAGGTTTCGTTTTGAGTTTTTTTCTTGATTAGCTAACCTGAAAATAGGAAAAAGGAAAATATTTTTATACTCTGTTTGTGTTGTTACTAGCACCTAGCAACCTCAGTTGCAAAAAATCCCTTGCTTACATGAGTTCAATGTGTGATACTCTTGATGCAAGATAAAATACGGTAAATCGATAAAGTTACCGTTTTTGATAAGGATAAGACTCATGCAGCTACTATGGTTCATCCCCACCCACGGCGATGGGCGTTACTTAGGAACAGCAACAGGCGGGAGGTCTGTTAGCTTTCCGTACTTTCGACAAATTGCCCAAGCCGTAGATGACCTTGGTTACACAGGGGCATTATTACCCACAGGTAGGTCTTGCGAAGATGCCTGGGTTGTTGCATCAACTTTAGTATCGCTCACCCAACGGATGCGTTTTTTAGTAGCAATACGTCCGGGGTTGATGTCGCCAGCTGTAGCAGCAAGGATGGCGGCGACGTTTGACCGTCTTTCTGGGGGAAGATTGCTAATTAATGTTGTGACTGGTGGTGATCCGGTGGAGTCGGCTGGAGATGGCTTGCATTTGAATCATGATCAGCGTTATGAGTTAACAGATGAATTTTTAACGGTATGGCGATCGCTAGTCAGCAGCGAAACAGCTAACTTTAAAGGTGAGTATTTAGATATTCAAGATGGCAAAATCTTGTTTCCGCCTGTGCAGCAACCTTATCCGCCGTTGTGGTTTGGCGGTTCTTCTGCTGTTGCCCAAAAAATCGCAGCCAAGCATGTCGATGTTTATTTAACTTGGGGTGAACCACCCGCACAAGTGGCGGAAAAAATTGCCGCAGTTCAAAGACTTGCAGAGGCAGAAGGTAGAACTTTGCGGTTTGGTATTCGTCTGCATGTGATTGTGCGGGAAACCGAGAGTCAGGCGTGGGATGCAGCGAATGAATTGATTCGTTATGTAGATGATGAAGCGATCGCCAAAGCCCAAAAAGTATATTCCCGGATGGATTCTGAAGGGCAACGTCGTATGAGTCAGTTACACAAAGGCAGTCGAGAAGCCCTAGAAATTAGTCCGAATCTCTGGGCTGGTGTGGGTTTAGTGAGGGGTGGTGCAGGTACAGCCTTAGTAGGCGATCCCGATACAATCGCCGCCAGAATGCAGGAATATGCAGACTTGGGGATTGAAACCTTTATTCTGTCTGGTTATCCCCACTTAGAAGAAGCCTATCGCGTTGCAGAACTACTATTTCCCCGTCTGCCGTTAGAAAATTTACCCAAAGTCGAAACACAACATATCATCAGTCCCTTTGGGGAAATTGTTGCTAACCAAGATTTCCCCAAAAACAACGCGCGGGAAAAAGCCACATCTATATCTTAGTTTGAGAAATCAGGAACTTAATTATATGACTCGGATTTTAGCGATCTCTGGTAGTCCTTCCCATCCTTCCAGAACCTACGGAATTTTGGAATATGCCACCAAACTATTAGCAAAAGAAGGCTTACATATAGACATTATTTCTGTGCGGGATTTACCTGCGGAAGATTTATTGTTTGGCAAATATGACAGCCCTGCCTTAGAACAGCCTAAAGCTTTATTAGCCCAAGCCGACGGGGTAATTATTGCCACTCCAATCTACAAAGCTGCTTATACAGGTGTACTCAAAGCCTTTTTAGATTTATTGCCACAAAAATCATTGACAGGAAAAGTCGTGTTACCTCTGGCGACTGGCGGCACAATTGCCCATTTGTTAGCTATTGAATATGCCCTCAAACCCATCCTAGGCGAGTTAGGCGCACGCAATATTCTCGCCACAGTGTATGCAGTAGACAAACAAATTCAAAAGCAACCTGATGATAGCGTCCTGCTAGACGAAGAACTTGAACAAAGGCTCAAAGATGTTCTACAAGAATTCATCAAAGCTGTGAAATTGTCTGCGATTGAATCTCCACAACTCGCACACGCCAATTAATCTCATGTTCGGTGAGAAGATCACCGGACATGATGTAAGGCACAAGTTTATACCTCCGCTTATTTGCTACAGATGGGTAAATTTTATCCATCTGTTTACTTTTTGAGAATATCTAGGTTTTTATTTTCAAACCAAAGACTAACCACGATATGATGCTCTGTGCATTTGTGGTTGATTTTGCAAAAAAATGCTTGATTGGCTTTATCGTTACCCTACCCTTTACCCTGGTGTTTTACTTAAGCGCTACAAGCGCTTTTTTGCTGATGTGCAACTTGCTGATGGCCAAATAGTAACAGCACATTGTCCCAATACAGGGCCAATGACGGGAGTCTCAACCCTTGGTAGTTTAGTACAGTTATCTAAAAGTGATAATCCTCAACGTAAACTGGCTTACACCTTGGAACTAATTCAAGTACAAGATAACGAACCAACTTGGGTAGGTGTAAATACAGCCTTACCTAATCGCATCGTTAAACTAGCTTTAGCAAAATATTTATTTCCAGAATTGGGTAATTACAACCAAATTAAAGGTGAAGTGGTTTATGGCTTAGATAAAAAAAGTCGTGTAGATTTTTTGTTAACAGGTAGTGATACAGAACGCCCAATATATTTAGAAGTAAAAAATACAACTTGGGCGCAAGGAACTTTAGCATTATTTCCCGATACAGAAACCACCAGAGGACAAAAACATTTACGAGAACTAATGGCGCTGTTACCCTTAACACGTTCTGTCATGTTGTACTTTATCAACCGAAGTGATTGTACAGAATTTGCCCCTGGTGATACTACAGATCCAGTATATGGGCAGTTATTACGGCAAGCGATCGCCCTTGGTCTAGAAGTGTTACCTTGTCGTTTTGATATTTCCCCCGAAGGTATCCGTTATTTAGGTTTAGCTAAATTAATCATTTAAACTACTTGGTGATTTACAAACCTCAGCAATGCACTTCTTTTTAAAGGGGCAAACGGCCGTTCGCCCCTACTATTGCTTAAATTTGATGAGCCACGAGAAAAGATTCGACTTCTGCGGCGGTGGGTTGAGAAGCGATCGCACCTGGTTTAATCGTAGTCAATGCTCCCACAGCACTAGCATAAGTAACAATCCGCTTGGCTATATCGGCATCTGCTAATTTCTGAATACCATGCTGACTTAGTTGGTGGATAAATCCTGCCAAAAAGCTATCTCCTGCGCCAGTTGTGTCAGCTACTTTTACAGGAAAAGAAGGTAACACACCTTCGCTGCCACTTAAACAATAAGCGCAACCTTTGTCACCATCTGTCACCAGCACCCCTTCCACAGAATTTAACCGATAAGTAATGGCTCCTGCATCTGCGGTATCAAATAACCATTCGGCTTCCTCTTTAGAGAGTTTGAGAAAGTCAATGCGCTTAAATATGTTTTGAATTTTTTGCCGCGCGATATTTTCGTCTTGCCAAAATACTGGTCGCCAGTTTACATCTAGCACAATTTTCAGGTCGAATTGTTCTGCTAAATCTAAAGCGCGATAAACTGCCTGTTCGCTGTCAGGATAGGCTAATTCTAAAGTACCCAAAACGATAAAATCTGCCTCTTGAAACAGCAAAGCGGGTAATTGCTTGGCTTGTAGACGGGTGTCGGCAAATTCAGATGTATCATATTGACCAAAGCCAGCGAAAGTGCGATCGCCTGCTAAATCACGCACTACATACACCTGTCGTGTTGGCGCAGTCGGATGGCGTTGTACACCCGTTATATCTACACCAACTTCTTGTAGTAACTCAACCAGCGCATTTCCCGGTTCATCCTCACCCACGGCTCCGACAAATCCGGCGGTAGTTCCCAGTTTCACCAAAGCACAGGCTACATTAGCTGGCGCTCCTCCGGGATAAGGAGTCCAAGACTGTACCTCCTCTAGCTTTAGCCCTAACTGATCGGCTAAACAATCAAACAGAATTTCACCAAGACACAAAACACGGGGATTGCTCATCTCAATTTTAGATTTGCGATTTGGGTTTAGGAAGGAAAGAAGAATCCTGATATCAGAATTCAAAAATAAATACTGTTCAAAATTTTTCTACCTGAACTCTGAATTCTAAATTCTGAGTTTTCCCTGTTGACCCCTGACTTTTCAGGTCTTGTGAGGTCAGTATAAAATCTACAATAATCTTCATTATCTGTCGCCAGTCCTTCATAGAATTAAATAGCAATTTTTATCACTCTTACGGAATATGTAGGCTCTAATTCCTGCTTTTGCTTTTTAAGGATTAATACTTAATCAAATATTAAATAAAGTATAGTAAATAACTTATAGCCAAGTATTAGTAAATTTTTCACCCAGTTAAACTTGAAAAAAATTATTGTCAATCGTATTGCAGCTAACACTTCAAATCCCTACCAACAAAAGAATCTTCTAGAATTAAATAGAGTGATTAAGTACATATACCAAAGAGAGGATAGAATCAGTCATGGCTGGTGGCGAGTCTCAGACCCCTGTTACTCTGTCAGACAGAGAACTGCAAATTATCGACTTAGTGGCCGCTGGCTTAACTAACCAAGAAATTGCAGCAAAACTAGAAATTAGCAAACGAACAGTTGATAACCACATCAGCAATATTCTCACCAAAACCCAAACCGAAAACCGCGTGGCTCTCGTCCGTTGGGCTTTACAATGGGGAAAGGTTTGCTTGAATGATGTTAATTGCTGTTCCCTACCTAACCAGAACGAGTGAATTATGTGCTAGTACAGATGCGGTCAATGGCGTTTGGCAGATGCCATAAATCGCGTCTTAATATAGCGATAAATTTCGTCTGGCGTGCAGCTACGACAGTTAGACGGTTCACTGCTTGTTTTCCTCCTCACGCATCTATTTCAGCGTGAACCTTTAGTTCTCGCTCGCATCAACATCAGGCAGAACAGATTACTTAGTTATTAGTTATCGTGCAAGACTGTTACCGTTGATGCAGTTTTACCAAACTGCATCAACGGTATATTTCACCATATTTAAAAAGATATTTATCCAGTCATCAATAAAAATTAGCAATAAACCCTTGCCACAAGCGCTACATTTGTAAGAAATCTATATTGCTCCATCAGTTTAGGGAGCAGTGTTGCTATGGAAACTTCTGCTTCTGTTCAAAGTAACTTGTCTTCCTTTAACTTTTTTAACTTTGACTTCACTACGCCTCAATCTACCTTAGATGCTGATTTAGTCAGACAGCTATCATTCGTTCCTGGTTTAAAAGAAATACTTATGCTGCGGCAAGTTCACGCCCTAGAACATGCTACTGTCTGGGTTCTAAGTGAAACAAAAAACGCTCATACTCCCCCAGGAAGACCAAATACCATTCAACTTGATAACGAATTATTGGGCGGTTTATCTACTGATCAAGGATTTTACCTTTATGGTGAAGTGAATATTAGCAACTTGCGGCGTGCCGTAAGTCAAGCCCTGTATCGCCTAACACATGGCGAATGGGATTTAGCAGTACATCCCCGTTGTGGTACGAATTTATCAGTAACAATGTTGTTAACAGCTGGACTAGCTGTAGGTGTGAATTTGTTGTTACCTTTCCGGCCAGTTGAACAATTAATTGGTTTAGGACTAGCAGCGACAACAGCAGCAGAAATTGCCCCAGATATAGGTTCCATCGCTCAACGTTATTTGACAACGGCTATTCCTTTTAACCTGACCGTAGAAAATATTACTGTGAATCGTGATGTTTGGGGCAGGCAAGGGCATTTTATCAAGGTAAAATGGCGAGAACCTAATTCGTAATTTGTAATTTGTTATGCGAAAACTTTATTTCCTACTTCCTGGAACCAGTGGCAAGTTTGCCTGTGGTGGTCTCTGGGCAGAACTAAAAACATTGAAACTTGCTCAACAAATTTGTAGTGCGGAAGTTGTCACTTACCGCCAAAGAGAAACAGATAAGATATTTTTAAATGACTTGCTCAAAGCACAAAATTTAAATGATGTAATTTTTGTTATTAGTTGGGGATTTGATGTTGCTAAATTAGCTCACAAACTGAAGCAACAAAATGTGGTTTATCATGCCCATAGTTCTGGTTACAAGTTTAATTTACCTGCAAGTATTCCCATTATTACTGTGAGTCGCAACACATTGGGTTATTGGGGTCAAAAGTCTCCCAATACCCTACTGTATTATTTGCCAAATGAAATTAGCCCTGAATTTAAAAATTTACATCTAAATCGAGATATTGATGTGTTAGTGCAGGCGCGAAAGTCTTCTGAATATTTATTAACCGAGCTAATTCCTGCATTAAAACAAAAATGCAATGTGCAGGTAGTTGATTATTATGTAGAAGATTTACCTGGATTATTTAATCGGGCTAAGGTTTACCTTTACGATTCGGCAGAATACTGGGCGCAACAAGCTGTCAGCGAAGGTTTTGGATTGCAACCAATGGAAGCTTTAGCTTGTGGATGTCAGGTATTCTCTAGCATCAATGGTGGACTTTCAGATTATTTAGATCCTGGATTTAATTGTTATAAAATTGCTGGATATTCTCAAGAATATGATGTTGTCAGAATTCTGAAAGTAATTCAAGCTTCATCAGGTTTAAGTTTGTCAGAACAGGTGCTAAATGAGTACCGCTATGAAAATATTCTTCAAAGACTACAAGTGATTTTAGATGAATTAAATGAGTTTTTTGACCACAAACAAAATTATCAATCTAATATTAAAAATTTGACGCAAATAAGATTAAAAAAATTAATAATTAAAAGTATATATAATAAAGCGAAGAAAAAATATTTTCAGGGTTAATTAGTGCGGAAGAGTAAAATTACTGATATGGATATGGATGGACAAGTGTGACAGTTTTGCTAATGGAACACAGTAAAATTTACAGGAGATTACATTTGAGTTGGTTGCGGATAACATGGAATTGCACTTGTAGGTATCACATATAACTTAATTCAGGGGTTAAAGTATGAAACGCCCATTTATAACTTTAGCTGTGGTTGTCAGTGCGATCGCCCTTGCTCGTCCTGTCCAAGCTCAATCAGCCGAAATCGCACCACTGACTATCGAACGCAACGAAGCTGCTACCCTGATTATTGAACCAATTACAATCAACAGTAGCGCAATTAACGCCAGCGATCGCGCTCATACCTTAAGGCAAATTGCTAACTCTATCGGGCGAGTCCGCGAAGAAAAAGGATGTAAAAATATTAAACCTTTAGAAATTCTTAACGATCCTGAAGCAGCAATTAAGGAATGCGAAAAACCAAGTAATAGCGAACCAAATCAACGTAACGGTGAACCAGTAGATTATTTAAAAGTTCCTCGCCTAGATTCTGGTGGTGTCAGTTTGACGGTTACTCAGTTTTAAAACAATCTCCAAATAATATTGATTTGTGAAAATTAGTCAGCTTTAGATCCCCGACTTCTTGAATAAGTCGGGGATTTGGTTTTTGAGAAATTAACAATTTCAGGCTTTATTCAATCACAAAAGATTGAATCATTTTTTCCACTATCGGCAAAAATTTTTGATAATCTTCCAGGTTTGCAGTATAAGTAATGATATAGGCATTATCATTTTGTAAAGTCCAAACTTGTAGACTTTTTAACCGACCAGTATCACTCTTCCCTGTAAATACTAGTTGGTTTGCCCGTTTATTTGCCAGTGTTGTTTCATGGGAACTTTCTATTTGGGCATCATCTATAGTATTTTTAACTTCTCGAATAAATAAATCTTTTGACTCATCTAAAGTACTAGAAAGTGGTTCGACTCTAATAGTCAAAATTTCGGGAAACTGGTCAGCATCACTTTGTTTAGGTGATAAAAATGTGACTATATCTTGAGTCACTGCATTGGGTGTTGCTTGGACTGACCAATTTTCAGGATAGTTAATTTTTACTCCCTGAGCAGCATAGTTGAGAAAGTTAGTTGTGTTAATTTTCAGTTGAGATAAAATTATCACTCCGACTGCAACTGCTACTGTAATTCCTAAGCCCATCACAAATCTTTTTGGCAAAGATTGTTGTAGTTTAGTTAATGGTGCTTTGTCCAGCATTTCTAATGCTTGCAATACTGACTCGGCTGTAGGATAACGCTGACGAAAATCATAGCGCACCATTTTATCTAAAATACTGGCAAACTGTGGGCTAACTTTGACTTTGTTACGCCAATCAATTTCCCCTGTAGCTGGGTTTCTGGGTAGTGAATGACTACCAGCGGCTGGATTTATCCCTGTTAAAGCCAAAATAGCAATGATACCCACTGCATAGATATCGCTACTTAAATGGGGATTGCTATTAGCTTGTTCACTCGGCATATAACCAGGTGTACCAATAGCCACAGTAAAACTTGTTTGCCCAGAGGTGCTAGTCATTTGGGTACTAACTTGTTTAACTGCTCCAAAGTCAATTAAAACTATTTTGCCATCTGATTCTCTGCGGCGAATATTCTCAGGTTTAATGTCACGATGAATGACATGATTTTGATGCACAAATGCTAAAACAGCCAGTATATCTTTTAACAGTTGAATAACAGCAGATTCAGTTAATTTATCACTGTAAGGTGGGAGTTCTTGTTTGAGATCATGACCGGGAATAAATTCCTGCACTAAAAAGAATTCTTCATTTTCGGCAAAGTGAGCCAATAATTGCGGAATTTGGTCATGTTTCCCTAACATTTCCAAAATAGCGGCTTCTAAATCAAAAAAGCGTTTAGCTGCATTTAAAGTGTAGGGATCATTAGCCAGTGGCTTAAATTGCTTGACAACACACTGGGGATTTCCCGGTCGTTGCATATCTTGAGCTACAAAAGTCGTGCCAAATCCGCCTCGTCCCAATTGAGTCAGAATTTGGTAGCGTCCCCCGACCGTTTGACCCAGCATGAAGTTTCCCCTCTCTTTGAGAATAACTACTCACTGATTTGTTAATCTTGATTTTTGCACATACAGCAGAATTCAGAATAAGTTTCTATCTGTCATCAAGTTCTAAGTAGTGGCTGACAACCAGTAGAGGTGACATATAGCAATCCGGTTTGATGGGTAAACTACTCGTAGAGACAGGGAGTAGATGTGTAAGCAACTGATTGAGGATTGCTAGATTAATTGTGATTTCTGAATTCTCAGTGCTGAGTTCTTGAAAGTGCATCTCCTATGTTTAATAAATACAAGTAAATAAATTGAAGTTTGCTTATGAGTATTAGTCTGTGCATGATTGTGAAAAATGAAGAAACTGCGCTACCAAAGTGCCTGAATAGTGTTAAAGATTTTGTTGATGAAATGGTAGTTTTAGATACAGGCTCTAGCGATCGCACTGCCGAAATTGCCCAACAATTTGGGGCAAAAGTACATCATTTTCAATGGTCAAATAACTTTAGTACTGCCCGCAATGCAGCTTTAAAATATGTCACTGGTGATTGGGTGCTGGTTTTAGATGCGGATGAGATATTGACTCCCAGCATTGTGCCACAGTTGCAAGAGGTAATCCAAAGTGATGAATATATCTTAATTAATCTGATCCGCCAAGAAGTAGGTGCAATTCAATCTCCCTATTCTTTAGTTTCGCGGTTGTTTCGCAATCATCCCGAAATTCGCTTTGAACGGCCTTATCATGCTTTAGTCGATGACAGTGTAGCGGCAATTTTACAAAAAGAACCTCATTGGCAAGTCGGTTATTTGCAGGGTGTAGCGATTCTGCATACAGGATATCAGAAGAGTGCGATCGCGCAAAATAATAAATCGGTCAAAGCTCAAGCCGCAATGTTAGAGTTTCTTTCCACCCATCCCAATGATCCTTATGTTTGCAGTAAACTAGGGGCGCTCTACGTTGAAACTGGCAAAATCTCTCAAGGTGTAGAGTTATTGCAACGTGGACTTAACCAAGCAACTGGTCAGTCAGTACCGCAAAAAAACTTAGCTTGTATGGCGGCAAATCAATTAGAAGAAAACTACGAAATTTTATATGAACTCCACTATCATTTAGGCATTGCTTATAATCATTTAAAAAAGCCACAACTATCCCTAGAACATTATCAAGCTGCCATTAAATTACCAATTTATCCGATGCTAAAATTGGGAGCATATAACAATTTAGGCAACTTACTTAAAGATGCAGGCGATTTAAACAGTGCCAAAAAAGCTTACGAAACAGCTTTAAAGATTGACCCAGATTTTGTGACTGGACACTATAACTTAGGAATGACATTAAAGGCTTTGAATTTGTTTACTGATGCGATCGCTTGTTATCAAAAAGCCATCAGATTGAATCCTTATTATGCAGAAGCATATCAGAATTTAGGTGTAGTGCAGCTAAAAGTTGGCAATCTCCAAGCTAGTAAGACAGCTTTTAAAAATGCGATTCTGCTACACGAACAACAGCATAATCTCGAAGAAGCAAAAAGACTGCGCCAAGGTTTATACGAAATAGGATTAATCAGATAAATAGGACTCACCCAAGTGTCAGATTTTTTTCGTTGAGGCTGTCAATAGTCAATGGTCAATAGTCCAAAAAAACCTTGACTTTTGACTATTGACTCTTGTACCAAAAAATAGGTGTGCCAGTTGCGTTGCGTAAGTCCTGATAAATACTCGTTCCCATTTGAGATTTGAGAATTTGGATGAGAAACTTGATTAGCTATTCCAGAATTTGGGATTGGGGCAACTTGTGAGTCGGAAAATTACGTAATAATAAAAGAAGAGTATTTTTTTGGCAGAGATATTGAGTATCAAATTCATACTTAATATCTCGCTGAAAACTAATGATTGCCTCTTTGAGCATTAATTAAGCATTTTAGAGGACTCACAAGCTAAAAACCTTATAAATTCGAGATAATGCGCGTAATTTTGATGACAGGCAAAGGCGGTGTGGGAAAAACCTCTGTTGCTGCCGCTACGGGACTTCGTTGTGCAGAACTTGGCTACCGTACACTCGTTTTGAGTACAGATCCTGCACATTCCCTAGCTGATAGTTTTGATTTAGACCTGGGTCATGCACCCAAACAAATTCGCCCAAATTTGTGGGGTGCAGAACTGGATGCACTGCAAGAACTCGAAGGTAATTGGGGCGCGGTGAAGCGCTACATTACCCAAGTTTTACAGGCGCGAGGTTTAGAAGGAGTCCAGGCCGAAGAATTGGCGATTTTACCAGGGATGGATGAAATTTTCAGCTTGGTAAGAATGAAACGCCACTATGATGAAGGGGATTTTGATGTTTTAATCATTGACTCAGCCCCCACTGGTACAGCTTTGCGTTTGTTGAGTTTGCCAGAAGTCGGTGGCTGGTATATGCGCCGCTTTTACAAACCGTTTCAAAATATCTCGGTAGCACTGCGTCCTTTAGTGGAACCAATTTTTAAACCTATTGCGGGTTTTTCTTTACCCGACAAAGAGGTAATGGATGCACCTTACGAGTTTTATGAACAAATTGAAGCACTGGAAAAAGTATTAACAGATAACACCCAAACTTCTGTGCGTCTTGTCACTAATCCAGAAAAGATGGTGATTAAAGAATCGCTACGCGCTCATGCTTATTTAAGTCTGTACAATGTAGCTACAGATTTAGTCATTGCTAATCGGATTATTCCTCCAGAAGTAGAAGATCCATTCTTTCAGCGTTGGAAACAAAATCAAGAAGAATATCGTCAAGAAATTCACGAAAATTTCCATCCTCTACCTGTCAAAGAAGTGCCGCTTTTCTCAGAAGAAATGTGTGGCTTGGCAGCCTTAGAAAGACTGAAGGATATTCTCTACAAAGATGAAGACCCTAGTCAAGTTTATTACAAAGAAACAACAGTTAGAGTGGTGCAAGAACAAAACGAATACAGTTTAGAACTGTATTTGCCAGGTATCCCAAAACACCAAATTCAACTCAGTAAAACAGGTGATGAGTTAAACATTACAATTGGCAACCATCGCCGCAACCTCGTACTGCCGCAAGCTTTGGCAGCACTACAACCTGCTAGTGCCAAGATGGAAGAAGATTATTTAAGAATCCGCTTTGTCAATAATACTAGAGTTTAATTTTCTAGTAAAAAGACTAAAATACAACTGAAAAATTAACAGTAGAGACAGAATATTTTTCTGGTCTCTATTTTTTATCACAAGATAAATATCTGTTTATTTGAACTTTTTAACCAACAAAAATTTATCAAAAATCTATAAATAGAAGAGAAATTTTTTATAAAAAAAATAATGTAAAAACCTGTAACAAAAACCTCAGAGTATTTACTGTATTTTGACCGTGGTTTTACTGTGGACAAATAGATTCTAGGAAACTCACAATGATTTTAGATTTATCGATGACTCGTTATTTAATTTCTGATTTTTTTAAAATTTAAAAACAATGTCTCAAATAGCGGATCTAAATTTGCGGACAAGACCCGATCAAGAAAGTCTTCTACGCCGGATTACAAACCGTATTCGTCAAACATTAGAGTTAGAAGAAATTATTGCAACGACAACAGCAGAAGTACGCTACTTGCTGGGAACTGACCGAGTAATGATTTATCAGTTTCATGCTGATGGTACTGGTCAAGTTGTTGGTGAGTCAATTTATGAACAGCGTTTACCTTCACTGTTAGGGCTAAATTTTCCCGCCGATGATATTCCGCCCCACGCCCGTGAACTATTTATTAAGTCTAGGGTACGTTCTATTGTGAATGTGGAAATGCAACAGATTGGCCACAGTCCCTTAAGTAAAGTAGAAACAGGCGAACTGAAACCAGAAGATATGCGCTATCGCCCCGTAGATCCTTGCCATGCTGAATATTTAACGGCTATGGGAGTCAAATCTTGTGTAGTAGCGCCAATTTTTCATCAAGAGCAACTTTGGGGGCTGTTAGTATCTCATAATTCCCAAGCGCATTCTATTTCAGAATATGAATTAGCAGCGATGCAAATGGTGGTAGATCAATTATCCGTGGCGATCGCCCAAAGTAATCTGCTCACCCAAGCCCGCGCCAAAGCGGAACGGGAAAGTGTGATTAATCGCATTGCGACTCTCCTGCATTCACTCCCTACGATTGTTTTACAACCAGCATTAGAAGCAACTGTGGCTGCTTTTAAAGGTTCTGGTGGCAGACTGTGTATGAGAAACGAAGCTTTTAACCTCCAAAATGGTCACGTTAGGAGTCTCAACGAATGTTTAATTCCAGGTAGTGATTGCATTAAAGTGTACACCTGTGGACAACAGCCAGAAATACCTGAAGATACTATTTATCCTTTAATGGAGCAGTATAGTGTCTGGCAACAACATTATGAGACGAAGGTATACGACGTTTGGGCTATTAACGATATTTATCAAACCCCAAATTTGCGAACTTTACAACTGGCTTTTCAGCCAACCAAAATTCGCAGCCTGCTAATGATTCCCCTCTATTATCGTCAGCAGTTAGTCGGCTACTTGAGCATTTTTCGAGATGAAATAGACACAGAAACCTTGTGGGCGGGTCAAATTGACCGCGATCGCCGCCAGCTTTTTCCCCGTCTGTCTTTTGATATCTGGAAGGAATCAAAAACAGCCCAAGCGCAACAATGGACAGCAACAGAAATTGAAATAGCTAGAGAAATCGCTAAACATTTTGCTTCAGCAATTCAACAATATGAACTTTATCAACAAGTACAAGCCTTTAATCATAATTTAGAACATCAAGTCAAAAGGCGCACACTAGAATTGCAACGCACATCAGAACAGCAACAAGCTGTGTTTGGTGTGATTGCCAAAATTCGTGAGTCTCTAAATATCGACACGATTTTTCAAATCACTACCCAAGAAGTCTGTCAGTTAGTTAAAGCCGATCGCGTTTCAGTTTATCGCTTTACAGAAGAATGGGGTGGCGAATTTGTTGGAGATTTTGAAGCTGCTAGTCCACATTGGACAAATGAAGCCAAAATTAGGGTAAATACCGTTTGGAATGACACTTACCTACAAAATACCGAGGGAGGGCGTTACCGCCATAACGAAACATTTGCCGTCGATGATATCTATAAAATGGGCTTTACTCAGTGCCATGTAGATAATCTAGAGTATTATCACATTCATGCTTTTGTCCTAGCTCCTATTTTTGTCGGGCAGAAACTGTGGGGCTTACTTTGCACCTACCAACATTCTGGCCCCCGCGAATGGAAACCTTCGGAAGTTAGCTTTCTCAGCCAAATTGCGGCTCAATTGGGCATAGCCCTGCAACAGGCCCAGTTACTCATGCAAACTCAGCAACAAGCTGCTGATTTGCGGAAAGCCGCAGAACAACGACAGATATTGTTTGAAGTAGTTGCCAAACTGCGAGAATCTCTTGACTTAGAGACAATTTTTAGTGCAACGGCTCATGAAGTTCGCCGCACTTTAAATGCTGACCGAGTTGTTGTTTATCGCTTTGATCCGAATGCTGAACTAGATCAGGGTGAAGTAGTTGCCGAGGATATTTTACCTGGGTTTGTCTCTACTATCGCTTTAAAAATTCAAGACACTTGTTTTAAGCAAAAATATATTGCCTTGCATCGTCAGGGAAGGGTACATGTAATTACGGACGTTCACAACTCTGGACTCAACCCTTGTTACTTGAATATGCTGGAGAAACTTCAGGTAGAAGCCAATTTAGTAGTTCCTCTAGCTAAAGGTAATGAACTCTGGGGTTTGTTGTGTATTCATCAGTGCAACCAACCGCGTGAATGGCAAGCTTCGGAAATTCAATTTGCAACTCAAGTCGCGACTCAACTTTCTGTGGCGCTAGAGCAAGCTGATTTACTCTCCCAGACCAAACAGCAAACCCAACAATTAGCTGAGGCTCTGCATGAATTACAAACAACCCAAACTCAACTTATCCAAACCGAAAAAATGTCTTCACTGGGTCAGTTAGTAGCGGGTGTTGCCCATGAAATCAATAATCCGGTGAATTTTATCTATGGCAATTTATCCCATGTCCGGGAGTATGCTGATGATTTGCTGGGAATGCTACATCTGTATCAGAAACAATATCCCAACCCCAGTTTAGAAATTTGCGATCGCCTGGAAGATATTGATTTAGAATTTCTCTCGAAAGATTTGCCGAAAACTCTTTCTTCGATGAGTGTTGGTGTGGAACGCATCCGGCAAATTGTCATGTCCTTACGTAATTTCTCTCGCCTTGATGAAGCGGAAATGAAGGTAGTGAATATTCACGAAGGACTGGATAGTACACTGCTGATTTTACAGCACCGCCTGAAATCAAAACCAGACAGTGCTGACATTCAAGTCATTAAGGAATATGGTGATTTGCCATTGGTAGAGTGTTATGCAGGGCAACTCAACCAAGTATTTATGAATGTGTTGAGCAATGCGATCGACGCTTTAGAATATCACCCAGAATCAGCAACTCATCAACATCAAGTTACCATTCGCACTACTCTTGGTGAGATGAACAACAATATATCTAGTGTGGTAATTTACATCAAAGATAATGGTGTAGGCATCCCGGAAGCTGTGAAAAACAGAGTCTTTGATCCATTTTTCACAACTAAACCCGTGGGTAAAGGTACAGGTTTGGGGCTATCCATTAGTTATCAAATTATCGTAGAAAAGCATGGTGGTCTTTTTCAATGCGATTCCCAACCAGGCCAAGGTACAGAATTTCGCATTGAAGTACCTATTCAGCAAAGTATTCATACTTGAAGTGCTGAGTGCTGAGTAAAATTTACTCGTTGATGATCAGCACTTTTGGGGTAAAAGAGTATGACTGCTTGCATTGATGCAGCTTGGCTGAGTCGTCCCTCAACTTTACTGGCACCTGAGCTTATTGGCTGTACTCTAGTACGACAAATGCCAGATGGTAATATCTTGCGAGGACTCATTGTCGAGACAGAGGCTTATGCAGCTGATGATCCGGCAATGCACGCTTATCGTGGCCGGACTACTCGCAATCAGGTGATGTTTGGTGCTGCGGGTAAGGCCTATGTGTATTTAATTTATGGTGTTTACCACTGTTTGAATGTTGTCACTGACCAAGATGGAGTGGCTAGTGCAGTGCTTCTCCGCGCCTTGGAGTTAGAGCAAGTGCCTATGTGGGTTGACCATAAACACAAACTCAAACCACACCGCATTGCTGCTGGGCCAGGCAAACTTTGCCGCGCTTTGAAAATTGATCTGACATTGAATGCAACACTTTTAGAGTTTGGTCAACCACTCTGGTTAGAATACCGCCATCCTGGGTTTCAACAACAGCTAGAACAAGGAAATCTCACTTTAATTCAAACTACCAGGATTGGTTTAACCAAAGGAGTAGATTTGCCTTGGCGTTGGTATTTATTGAACAGTCAGGCTGTATCTCAAAAAGGATAAGCGATCGCTCTCAGTAATATTTTGTGTTGCTGTATGATTCATTACTTCTATTTAAGCAGATCATTTGAGCGATCGCATCAATGTTTATATATCGTAAAATACCCTACTTTAGATAGATGATTTATTTTGTTATTACTATATTGCTTTATTGCTGCAACATCTTCGTCTTCATATGCAGGGTCAGGCGGCTAGAGAATGTAGGCGATAAGTAAAATTTACCATTTTGCCTATTCACGCAACAACGCCGTCTCTAACAGTAAAGTTTGCCATGATGTCAGCCTGGATTTTACCTTTTTAGGGTATGAAATCTCTAGCCAGGACGTGTATCTCTAAAGTCTGAATAGGATTTGGACATAAACCCCTACAAGTTCTTGGATGTGTATCAATATTTCGGTGAATTGGTATAAGTCCGGTCTGCGTCCCTATTGTATGAGTTCTAAAATTTTATTCCGATATATCGTAATATATCGCGATATATCGTATGCTAGAGAAAGTTAATTCAGAAGTAATTTATGTTTAGACATTTTCGTTCTCGCTTTATGGCCTTGGCATCAGCGGGAGTTAGCCCAGAAGAACCATTTTTGGCAAATTATCGCTTTCATCACAGCAGACACAATCATGGCAAGCACTCCGGCGAGCAAATGTTTGGTCGCGGTTGGGGAGATGAATATCGAACTCGTCGGGGCGATATCAAGTTTTTGCTGTTGGAAATGCTATCAGAGCGCCCCAGTCATGGTTACGACCTCATCAAAGCGATGGAATCTCGATATGGTGGGTTTCATCGTCTGAGTCCAGGCTCGGTCTATCCCACACTCCAGATGCTAGAAGACGGAGGTTATTTAACCAGTGAACAGCAAAGTGGCAAACGAGTTTATAGCATCACCGAGGAAGGCAGAAAATTACTCCAAGAACGTGTCCAACAACAAGATGAAGATTCGCCTTGGGATACCTTCAAAAGCTTTGTCAAAAGCAAGCCACAGGAGTTTATTGAATTGCGGAAAGCAGCAACAGAGTTAGCTTCTGTTGTTATGCAGGCTGCCCGTAGTGGCGATGTCGAACGGATAAATCGGGTGCGTGAGTTGCTAGAACAGGTAAAACGAGAAATTTATGGAATATTGTCAGAAAAATAACCAGGATTGTAAAGGCTGAATATTCGTGTATCAATTTGTAGACGAACGCAACTATGCTACAAGTGATTCATAGTTACGTTTCCATAATCTGCAATAGAGAAATTGTATGGCATTGCATAAATGCGGGATGAATTAAGCTTTTTAGTAAAGTGAACTATCGATTTTTTGCGCCTTTGCGCGAAACAAATTTCATCCCGTTAATCAGCAACGCCGTAAAGCGCTTCATTTAACCTTTGACGCAAACAACTTGCTTGAGTGTTGCGACAACTTCCACCAAATCAGATTGATTTTCCATCACTTGTTCAATCGGTTTATAAGCACCAGGAATTTCATCTAAAACATCATTATCTTTCCGACATTCTACACCTTTAGTTTGCTCAATTAAGTCGTCAAGGGTGTAAACATTTTTCGCCTTACTTCTGGATAATAATCTGCCTGCACCATGACTGCAAGAACAGAAACTCTGGGCATTACCTTTACCTTTGACAATGAAAGATTTCGCTCCCATTGAGCCAGGAATAATCCCATAATCTTCTGTTTGGGCGCGGACTGCTCCTTTACGAGTTACGTAAACATCTTCACCAAAATGTACTTCTTTTTCGGCGTAATTATGATGACAATTTACCTGCAATAAAGGTTTAGTTAATTTCCCACCCGCTAAATGTTTTTCGATGATGTGTTTAAAACGTAGCATCATCACATCGCGATTGAAACGAGCATAGTCTTGCGACCACTGCAAATCATGCCAATAAGCTTGAAATTCTGGGGTTTTAGCCACAAAGTAAGCTAAATCAGGATCAGGCAATTTATTACCTGCCATTTTGGTTAATTCTTTGGCAGTATTAATATGACATTGGGCTAATTTATTGCCAATATTGCGTGAACCAGAATGTAACATCAGCCAAACTTGATTCTCTGTATCGAGGCACACTTCAATAAAGTGATTTCCTCCACCGAGAGAACCCATTTGTTTCATTGCTTTAGTTTCCAAGTCTTGCACACCTGGATGTAAATCTGGAAAATCGCGCCAACGTTGCCAGTTAGTAACTGATTTTTCAATATCTTTGTTTTCGTTAAAACCTGTGGGAATTGCGGCTTCAATATCTAGGCGAATTTTTTTAAGTTTTCCTTCTAATTTTTCGCCTGAGAATGGCATTTTAATTGCACACATCCCGCAACCGATATCAACACCCACAGCCGCAGGAATGATAGCATCTTTGGTAGCTATGACAGAGCCAACTAAAGCACCTTTGCCTAAATGTACATCTGGCATTAATGCTACATGTTTAAATACAAATGGTAGGGATGCTACATTTTTAGCCATCTTGGTTTCATCGCTGGCTAAAGGATGATTTGCCCAAGATAAAACGGGTGCTGGTGTGTTGATTGTTAATTTTTCGTAGGGCATAATTTTTTGATTTATAAATATGTTTTGCAGTGATAGTTTGGATGACAGTATTTATTAGTGATTAATCCCTATTTTGATAAGTCAAGTTTTGCATAGGATTTTGCTTATTTGCCTGCATGATTTTACCTGTATTACAAATGTAGTATATAAATTAGATGAGTGTCAATCCTCGCGGTGATGAGCAAAAGCAGATTTTGGCAAGATATATTAAAATTTGTCAAGAAAATAGATCGTTCATCAGGCTAAAACCAATTTTATAAAAATGGCTCAAAAGACCATCTGGGAAAGTTTTTTATCTCCAGTAGTACGTTTTTTGATTGATGAGGAGAAGTTAAAGCGATACGCGCTGAGTATTGATTGGGAAGAAGAAAGCCATCGCTTCCGTTCTGCGGATGTGACAATTCCTGCGTACTACAAGCACAATTTTCATGGAATCACGGGAGGATATCTTAATTCTAGTGCGGCGGTGTTCAAGGGGCGACAATCGCCTCTAAAGCAAGCCAGATAAAGGTTTTAGGCTTACAAACCCCTTAAAAAATTTGGGTGCTTATTGAGAATGAACTGTATAGGGATAGTAGACTTTTCTATGGAGAGCGGTTTCGTGGTAAAAAAGAACGGTCTCGTAATTTGACCAAGACCGTCATAATAATGCTGGCATCATTCTACCAAAACTTCTTAGAAAAATACCTAAATAAAGCACAGTTAATCACCCTGAAGATGTTGGTGTGGTTGTTACAAAATCAGAAGCAGGTAAGGATAGAAAGACTGGCAGCGACGCTACCTTTACCTATACAGCAAAACAGTCGTAGACGGCATTTACAAAGGTTTTTAACACTGAATGCCTTAAGTGTAGTATTGTTGTGGTTTCCGATTATTGAAGCAATAATTAACCAACATTTTAAACAGGGGTCACAATTAACCATTGCAATGGATAGAACACAGTGGAAAGAAAACAATGTGTTGATGGTGAGTGTAATTTACCAAAAGAGAGCTTGGCCAATATATTGGTGCTTGTTAGAGAAAGAGGGTAGTAGCAACTTAGAAGAACAGCAAAAAGTATTACGTCCAGTAATCCGCTTATTAAAAAAGTACAAATTAGTAATTATTGGAGACAGGGAATTTCACAGCGTCGAACTAGCGCAATGGCTCCACAAGCAGAACCTCAGTTTTGTATTTCGTCAAAAGAAGGACACGACTTTTCGAGAGAAAAGGCAAAAATTTCAACCTTTAAGTAACATTGAGATTTATCCTGGTGTCCACCAATTTTACACAAATGTTAAGGTGACTCAAAAGCAAGGGTTTGGTTGTTTCAATTTGGCTGTTTATTGGAAAAGGAAGTACAGAGGTAAACAAGATAAAGAAGCTTGGTATTTATTAACTAATTTGCCTGATTTCAATACTGCTCTCAAAATCTATGCTCAACGTTTTGGGATTGAAGCTATGTTCAAAGATTGTAAAACAGGTGGCTACAATTTGGAAAGCTCTCAAGCCAGTCCTGATAGACTTGTACGTTTAATCTTTTTGATTGCTTTAGCAATGACTAGTGCTTGGATACAAGGTCAAAAAATTAAATTACAACGACAACAATCTTATGTTTGTCGCTCCCAAGAGCAAGGTAAAACTGAAAAAAGGCACAGCAACTTTTGGATAGGTTTATATGGTTTTAATTGGATAGTTGCGTGGCAAGGGTGTCAAGCATGGGTCGAGGCACTAGTCGGTTTGATTCGCAATAAGCGGGCATATTATCAGCGAGGTTTAAAGGCTATTAAGCTTATACAGCAAGCACTTTAGGGAGCTTGTCGCCCCTTGAAG
>NZ_DF978429.1:267719-284760 GCF_002897135.1 Nostoc cycadae WK-1
CACTTTAGGGAGCTTGTCGCCCCTTGAAGCGGCGGTGAGTTATGACCCAATTACGGAATACGCTCTACCACCCAATGAAGCTTGGGTACGTCAAGCATTGATTGATGCGATAAAAGTCCAACCAAGACGCATACTTGACTTAGGTTGTGGTACGGGTTCCACAACTTTGATGTTAAAGCAAACTTTCCCCCAAGCCGAAGTTATTGGCTTAGACTTGTCGCCCTATATGCTAGTAAGAGCAGAAGATAAAGCGAGAATTGCAAATTTAAATATTATCTGGCGACATGGAAACGCCGCGCAAACAAGCTTCTCTGATGCTTCCTTTGATTTAGTCACAGCGTCTCTGCTATTTCACGAAACACCCAGTGCAGTTACTCAAGCAATTTTGCAAGAGAGCTTTCGCTTATTAGCAGCTGGTGGACAGGTTTTAATTTTAGATGGCAATCAAAAAACCCTGCGCCAGTTAGATTGGCTCAATGATATCTTTGAGGAACCTTATATTCGTGAGTACGCTGCTGATAGTGTAGACGCGCGTATGGGTGCTGCGGGGTTTAAAGAAGTACGCACCGAAGATGTTTGGGGGATACATCAAGTAAGTAGTGGGATAAAACCAACTTTGATTACAGGTTCAGCTATGCAAGCCACAGTCCGCCAGTATAGTGAAGGATCAATAGACAGCACAATAGATAATAATGATTTGGAGGGTTTAGGATCTCCAGCTTTTGGCATAACAGCATGAGTTTAAAAGCAATTCTGTTTGATTTTAATGGTGTCATCATTAACGATGAGCATATCCACCTACAACTAATAGATGAGATTCTCATTCAAGAAAATCTCCAACCCCAAAAACTGCAAGAACGTCAGACTTGTTTGGGAAGAAGCGATCGCGCTTGTTTTCAAGAACTGCTGGCAAATCGCGGTAGAGTATTAACAGAAGAGTCTCTCAATCAACTACTGAGCCGCAAAGCTGAAGCATACTTGCTGGAACTGGAAAAATTAGAAAAACTGCCCATATATCCAGGTGTAGAAGATTTAATATATCAGGTGCGTTCGCAAAATATCAATTTAGGCTTAGTCAGTGGCGCACTCAGCAAAGAAATAGAATTTGTACTTCATCGCACCAAACTGACAGAATACTTTAAAGTTATTGTCGCAGGTGACGATATCACCACTAGTAAACCCAACCCAGAGGGTTATCTCTTAGCAGTCGAACGCTTTAACCAAAAATATCCCGAATTAAATCTGCAACCGCAAGAATGTTTAGCAATTGAAGATACCTTCGCAGGTATCCAAGCAGCCAAACAATCACAGATGAAGGTTATAGGTGTAGCAAATACCTACCCTTTCCACATGCTTCAGCGCTGTTGTAACTGGACTGTAGACTATCTGACTGACTTAGAACTCGAACGAGTCCAAAATGTGTTTTCTGGCAAAGAACCGCAGCCAAGCGTAAGTGAGTGTTAAGATATCCTTTGGTAGTAGAGCGTTGATTGAATTGCTAGTAATTTGATTAACTCAGCAACAACCATTTTAAGGGGAATTAGCTCAGTTGGTAGAGCGCTGCGATCGCACCGCAGAGGTCAGGGATTCGAGTTCCCTATTCTCCATTTGTACATTAAATTATTATTGTCAGTTTTAAAGGATTCTTGTCCAACTTGACCAATGTAATGGACATAAATTACCTATTTTCCTTACTTTCAGCGATCAATCCAGTTTTAAAGAATTTTTGTCCAGAGTTGAAACCAGTTTTAAAGAATTTTTGTCCAAAATCAGACTATACAAATTAGTAAGATATAAGGACTTTAACCTTAAGTGTTACAGCAAGCCCAATGCTCTATAATTGCAAATTATTAGTTGCCTTTGTGTAACTTTTTCATTCAAAAATAGAACTGAATTTTTATAAAACTGCTGCGTTACGTTGTGCGATCGCAGCGCTCCTTTCATAACCACCCTAATACATAATTATACGATATCCACAAGTAAAACTTAGCTCATGCAAAATAAGTATGGAAACTTAAATATTTTGAATAAACCCACCGCCTACCGTGAGGGTTTTTGAAACGGCATGTTCAAGATATTGCAACTGAGCAGAAGTTGCTTTCAACCCACAGCCTACCGTGAGGGTTGTTGAAACTTGATGCCCTAAATTTAGACACTGTGATATCACTTTCAACCCACCGCCTACCGTGAGGGTTGTTGAAACCCTGATTTGTCAAATGCTTATCCTCACTGTTTTTCATAGGCGATTTTGGCAAGTCTACTTAAAAGCATATTTTTTATCGCCGATAAATAAACTTTGATTCGCCTTCAAAATTCTAAAATTCAGTCAAGATAAGGGTTGTAGTAATTTGGCAGAGCCTGAGGTATTTTGCCCCTGCTTTGACTTGCCAAAAATAAAAATTAGGGGGTGGTAGTTCAGTAGCCACCATGACGGTATACCCGTACCCTTACTCTGTTATAAAGTAAGAGATAGAAGTTCCTCGTAAAACCAAAATCAATGATTTTAGTAATACAGGCCGCTCTGGCACCTAACACCAAGCTGAAAGAGTCTGATGTCAAGAGCTAAGGTTCTGGGCTGTTTGGCACCCTAACACCTTATACTTCCCATGCGTCTCGGTGCGAGTCCTTTCTCATCTAACAGCAGCATTTGCTTACCCAAACAACTAATGCTAACAAACACTTAGATGAACGCACAGGTAGAGTTGGCAGCTACTAGGGCCAGAAAGAATACGCCTTTGCAAGCGTTAAACTAACCCATTCTGACAGTATTTATATAAAGGGGTAATACTGTCGCATCATCATTAGATGGCACCGATTTATTTTTAAATAATACAATCTTTCGATAGAAATTTTATCTATCAATAGTATTAATCCTACATTGATATGCAGACAATGCTAAATCTCTGGCTTGTTCTTGCAGAGTGTCATAAGATGGCTGTATACCAAATTCAATACTAATCTTCAACTCGCCAGCTTTTGACTTTATAGATTCTTGGAGTCTGCTATAGCTCCAATTGTGTATCTGGCGATTATATTCTTTAACATATAATTTTTGGGCATTGACATCACCTGGAAATTTGGTTTCTGCTTTTGCTTGAATTACGCTAGTGCGAATTTCTGTTGCGTCTTTTAATCTAGGCAGTATAATGCAACTTGCTTTATAAGTCTTAGCAACTTCTACTATTCTCTTAGCTAATAACTTATCAACGTATTCGCCTAATTGCGATTCGCCTATATTACAAGGAGAATCTTTTTTTTGAG
Organism: Nostoc cycadae WK-1; assembly: GCF_002897135.1. Taxonomy (NCBI): domain Bacteria; kingdom Bacillati; phylum Cyanobacteriota; class Cyanophyceae; order Nostocales; family Nostocaceae; genus Nostoc; species Nostoc cycadae. The sequence continues at coordinate 270,981 of NZ_DF978429.1, forward strand.
CTTTTTCTCTCTCCTTACGAAAATGCACTTGTTGTCTACGTCTACGGCTTAACAAACGAAAAGAATTACCTAGTAACTCTTTGACAGTTTTACAGACAAGTATTTTTTTTGTATTTACATCAACTACAGCAAGTGTTGCCAATTCAGTCGGATGGAAACTCACGCCAACAATTATGTTACAATGACCTCGATAAGTGGGTTCACTAGGACGAGCGAATGAATTTTTAAGTCGAGACAGCGAAGATTTATTTTTATTTAGCTTTTTTTGTTCATTACTATCGAGATTTTCATGAGTTTCTGCTTTAGTAATTTCTTTTTGAGCCTTATCAGTCTTTTCTTGTCTTACTTCCTCAGTACCTTCTGCTGTGCATAAACGAGCATCATAGGTGCAATGTAGGGCTAATTTATTAACTTTCCAAGGTTCACCCTTTCCTTCACCTTGTTGCCATAACAACTGTGCAGAACGTAGTGTAACCAAGCTACCAGAAAGCTTTTCTTCTCCTTTCTCACTTGCTTTAAAAGCTTTGTAGTCTTCTAAAAAGCGTTCAAAAAAATGAAGTTGGCGTTTATTACAACAAATTTGAAAGTGATATTTAGCCCAACCATTGAAATAAACAAAAATATTTCCTTTTTTATCTTTACCCCAACTTAAATCGCTAGATCCATAATCTATTGGGTAAGGTATTTTTGATATTTTCCTCAAAAAAGTAGCTACCCATTCTGCAAATTCTTCATCATCTTTAGGTATTTGATTGATTAGATTGTTAAATGCTTGACTAGATTTTGTTCCTGTTATATCTCGACCCTTAGGTAATTTGCTATTCTTTAGCTGTTCTTCTAAACGTTTAATCTCTACTTGTTTTTGAATGCGACGTTTTTCTAATTGTGTTATGTCTTCCTCTATGTCACTAACTTTATTATTATTTTTTATCAAGTAACTGACTGCACATCGCGTTAAAATATCTTGTGCTTCTCTATGAATTTTATATAAAATATCAGTTAATGTATTTGGAGAGCTTTCGTCTTCATTTTCTTTGTATGCTTGATTTTTACTTTGTTTTATTTCTTTATTATCATTATTACTTTTTTTTCGTAATGACTTTTTTTGCTTAACATTCTGATTATTAGTAACTTGTTCCGAGAATTTTTCTGGATTGTTCAGAATTTCTTGCGCTTTTTCTCGTATAGTCTGTAAATTACATTGACTTTCTTGTACAAGTTCAGCATCACTTTTAAGTATATTGTTGAGAAAGTATTCTTTACCTTCTTTCTGCTTTTTTCTTTGTTGATATAGCTTCAGCCATGAGGAGTAGACTTCTTTTACTAAAGAGTCTGCTGATGAGCAAAGACGGCCTGACTGTTCTTGAAAATCAGAATCATCTGTTAGAGGTTTACGTAATTCTGTAATTTCTTTTTTAGTTATTGTTCCATTCTCTTTATTAGCTTCAAATTCTGGTTGCTCACTTACAAGTTTCAATAGTTGAACAATCAGGGGAGTATTTTTTTGGGTCATTTCTTCCCAAACTTTACGAAGTATATCCTCGCTAGCGTATAAATAGCATCTAATAGTTCTATAGATTGCAGACATAGATTTTCGATTACTCTTGCGGCTCATAGTGGGAAACTTTCCGTAAAACAAATAATTTCTTATTGCCCTTTGCCAGATAACGATCGACACTTCTTGGCGTGATCGCTATATACAAATCTCGTGACTGTCGTAACTTGTTCAACAATGTTTTCAATCTACCATAAAAACATTGCGACACATTGTTAAACATTATTTAGCTGTGTGACAAAGTTGTAAGGGTATGATGGACTGGCGATAAATCCTTTTAGAGTTGATGAGTCAGAGCGATCGCGTACAAACTTCGATATATTTCCCCAAAGATATCCATGAGGCTTTGGTCAGATGGGCGCAGGAAGAAGACCGTCCCATCAGTAATCTTGTTGTGCGGATTGTGAGTAAGGCGGTTGAGGAGCGAGAGAAGCAGAATCCCCCGCAATAATATGTAGCTATCGCAGATAAGACAATTTGCGAATTCCTGGTATACGATATATCCTCAGCCACTACATGAGCTAAGTTCTTGTGCGTGGTATGTTATTGGTTCTTTGCACGATGTTAAAACTTCAAGGCAAAGTGTCAGACGGGCTTGAAAACGTCTGGCAAAGTTGATCGAGGAGGTCTTTTAAAGGCTACACAAAATGGCAATTAAGAAAAGTGAACTTTATAGTTCGTTATGGAAAAGCTGTGATGAATTGCGGGGTGGTATGGATGCCTCGCAGTATAAGGATTATGTACTGGTATTATTATTTGTTAAATATGTATCTGATAAATACGCTGGTGTCGCAGATGCGCTGATTGAAGTGCCTGAAGGTGGAGGCTTTCAGGATATTGTTGCCCTGAAAGGACAGAAAGATATCGGGGATGGCATCAACACAATTATCGCCAAGTTAGCCGAAGCCAATGATTTAAAGGGTGTTATTGATGTCGCAGATTTCAATGATGCTGACAAGCTGGGCAAGGGTAAGGAAATGCAAGATAGGCTTTCCAACTTGGTGGCGATTTTTGAAACCCCTGCTTTGAATTTTAGTAAGAACCGTGCTGATGGCGATGATATTTTAGGCGATGCCTATGAGTACCTGATGCGGAACTTTGCGACGCAATCGGGTAAAAGTAAGGGACAATTTTATACTCCGGCGGAAGTCTCTCGTGTCATCTCTCAAGTTATTGGGGTTAATTCAGCCCGAAGCCAGAGTCAGACGATTTATGACCCGACTTGTGGCAGTGGTTCTCTGTTGTTAAAGTCGGCGGATGAAGCGGAACAGGGCTTAACTATCTACGGGCAGGAAATGGACAACGCTACCCGCGCTTTGGCTCGGATGAACATGATCCTGCATGGACACCCTACTGCTGAGATTTGGCAGGATAATACTTTATCAAGTCCTTATTTCAAAGATGCGGATGGTAGCCTGAAAACTTTTGATTTTGCTGTGGCTAATCCTCCCTTTTCCTCAAAAGCTTGGAGTAATGGACTTAATCCAGCTAAGGATGAGTTTCAACGGTTTGATAACTATGGTATCCCTCCGGCTAAAAATGGGGACTATGCTTTTTTGCTGCACATGGTGCGCTCCCTAAAAAGTAATGGCAAAGGGGCGATTATTCTGCCGCATGGGGTGCTGTTTCGGGGGAATGCGGAGGCAGAAATTCGGAAAAATCTGATTAGTAAGGGCATTATCAAGGGGATTATTGGGCTACCGCCGAACCTGTTTTATGGTACGGGGATTCCTGCCTGCATTATTGTGTTAGACAAGGAAGATGCCGAGAATCGCCAAGGTATTTTTATGATTGATGCCAGCAAGGGGTTTGTTAAAGACGGCAATAAAAACCGCCTGCGGGAGCAGGACATTCATAAAATAGTTGATGTCTTCAACAAACAGCTTGAAGTGGCGAAGTATTCGCGGATGGTGCCAGTTCAGGAAATTGAGGGGAATGAGTACAACCTGAATATCCCGCGTTATATCGACAGTCAGGAAGAGGAAGATATACAGGATATTGAGGCGCATCTGTTGGGGGGGATACCTAAGCGAGATATTGAAGCTTTGAGCGATTACTGGCAGGTTTACCCGACGCTGCAACAGGAATTATTTGAGGCTGCGGATCGCCCAGGATACCTGATGCTTAAAATTCCAGGATCAGAAGTCAAAGCTTGTATTTTTGCTCATCCTGAATTTATCAGCTATGGGAAAGACATCCAAGCGGTTTTTGAGACGTGGCAAGAGAAACATACGCCTTTGCTGAAAGCCATCCAGCCGGGAGATAAGCCCAAGGCGATTATTCACGCGCTTTCGGAAGACTTGCTGCAAGGGTTTACGGGTAAAAGTCTGATTGATAAATATGATGTTTACCAGCACCTAATGACCTATTGGGTGGAAAGTATGAAGGACGATGTTTATATTTTGGTTGAGGATGGCTGGAAGGCAGAACTGAAAGCGGTGACGAATAAGAAAGGTGTAGTAACAGATTATATCTGCGAACTGATTCCCAAGGAGTTGATGATTAACCGCTATTTTCAAGCAGAACAGGCAGCGATCGCAGAATTGGAAACGAAAAAAGATGAAATTGTTCGCCAGCAGGAGGAACTGCAAGAAGAACATGGCGGTGAGGAGGGTTTGCTGGAAGAAGTCACCAATGACAGTGGCAAAATTACCAAAGCGAATGTAAACGATCGTATCAAGGCAATCAAGAATGATGCCACGTTTGCAGATGAGTTAAAGGTGTTAAAGGCTTATTTAAAGCTGATTGAGCAAGAGGCGGAAATTAGTAAACAAATTAAAGTATTGACTCAATTTTTGGATAATTATGTGTTGACAAAATACGGTGATCTAACCGAGGACGAGATAAAAACGCTGGTGGTCGATGATAAGTGGATGCCGACGTTACGACAGGCGATCGCTTCAGAGATGGATCGGATTTCGCAACGGTTGACGCAGCGAATTAAGGAGTTGGCGGAACGGTATGATACGCCTTTGCCGCAGTTGACAAGTAAGGTTGAGGAGTTGACGGCTAAGGTTGAGGGGCATTTGAAGAGAATGGGGTTGGTGTGGTGAAAAAAAGTCAGAATCACGGATTAGAGGGATTACAGGATGACAAGGAAGGGCTAGAGGGGTATAAAAAAACTGATGTAGGTGTAATTCCTGATGATTGGGAAGTTGTAAAACTATCTGCGGTTAGTTGGAAAATCCAAGATGGAACTCATTTTTCACCAAAGGTTTCTAATGGTTCATATCGATATATAACTTCAAAAAATATTAAAGTAGGATATATAGACTTAAAAGAATGCGCTTGGATTTCCGAAGAAGAACATAATAAAATCTACGCTAGATGTGATGTTAAATACAATGATGTTTTGTTGACTAAAGACGGAGTTAATACTGGCAATGCAGCTATAAATTATTTAAATGAACCATTTAGCTTATTGTCCAGTGTCGCCTTTATTCGACCTATTAATAATATCCTTAATGCAAGATTCCTACTTGACTATATTTTGTCCCCAAGTGGGCATCAGAGACTTATAGATATGATGACAGGGTTGGCTATTACAAGGCTGACTCTGAATAAAATAAAAGACTTTAAAATTCCCCTGCCCCCGCTTGCCGAACAAAAAGCGATCGCCCAATCCCTCAGTGATGTTGATGCCCTGATTACAGAGTGCGATCGCATCATCACCAAAAAGCGCAACACCAAGCAAGGCACAATGCAGCAACTCCTCACGGGCAAAAAACGCCTGCCCGGTTTTAGTGGTGAGTGGGAGGTGAAGAATTTAGGGGAAATTGGAGACTGTATTATAGGACTGACTTATAAGCCAGAAAATGTCAAAGAAAATGGTTTATTGGTTTTAAGGTCTTCAAATATTGGAGACAACCAATTGAAGTTTGATGATAATGTCTTCGTTGATGTTGCAGTTCCAGAGAAGCTCATTACGAAACAAGGAGATATATTAATTTGTGTTCGTAACGGTAGCAGACAGCTTATCGGGAAAAATGCAATTATTGATAAAGATTCTGAAGGGTTCACCTTTGGAGCTTTCATGTCCGTTTATAGAACAAAATTTTATAAGTATGTTTTCCATGCGTTTCAATCAAATTCCATAAAAAGACAAATTCATGAGAATATAGGCGCAACAATTAATCAGATAACTAACAAGAATTTAAATTCTTTCCAAATATTGCTTCCTCCTTTAGAAGAACAACAAGCGATCGCCCAAATCCTCAGCGACATGGACGCAGAAATCGAAGGCTTAGAACAAAAGCGCGATAAATACAAAGCTATAAAACAGGGCATGATGCAAGAACTTCTCATCGGAAAAACGAGACTAATTAGCAGTTCTTGATCAACATTAGAGTTTTCAACCGCCAATCTCTAGAATAGAAGCAAGAACAAGAGCTAAACCTTACTATGGAACACATTGCTACTAGCGAACTACCTGAAACCCTACAACAAATATTTGCAGAAATACAACGCAATAAAACACCCGTAACCGTCATGGGTGACGGGGAACCCTTAGTCATTATCTATCCCGCCACCCCTCAACCCCAGCGCCCAGCATTTGGAGCAATGAAGGGTAGCGGTGAAATATTGGGAGACGTAATTGCTCCAGTAATCCCTGCTACCACATGGGAAGCACTCCAGTGAAGCTGTTACTTGATACCCACATCTGGCTTTGGTATTTACTTGGTAACGAACGCCTATCTCCTCAACTTCAAACCACTATTGCAGCAGCAACAACCGAACTTTGGCTCAGTCCAATAAGTATCTGGGAAACGCTACTCTTAGCAGAAAAAGGACGAATATCTTTACAGCCTAATCCAGTTGCATGGGTCGATTTAGCCTTAAATACCCTAGAAATTCATGAAGCTCCACTTAACCGCCACATCGCTATTTTAAGCCGTCAGATTCAGCTACCACACCAAGACCCAGGCGATCGCTTTATTGTCGCTACAGCAGTTCACCACCAGTTGACCTTAACCACAGTCGATACCAATCTTACAGGTACTTCCTGGTTACAAACATTAAGCTAGACAGAAAATTCACAGATGACACAAATAGAGATGACATAGTTTGATTAACAGTGTCATATTTAAAGCTGAGTAAATCCGTGATTATCACAGTTAGAGGGTTGCTATGAGCCAGGTCGGACAACGCGAACGCCTAACCCAAAACCGCATTGTGCAACTATTTCAGCAACAATTAAAATATCGCTATCTGGGTGATTGGCACGACCGACCTAACAACAGCAACATCGAAACGGAAATCCTCAGCACCTTCCTCCGCGACAAACAAGGCTACAGCAACAGCCTCATCACCAAAGCCTTGTATGAACTCAACAAAGTCGCAGGCGATCAAAGCAAAAGCCTTTATGACATCAACAAACAAGTTTATAGCCTCCTGCGCTATGGGGTTAATGTCAAAGAAGAAGTTGGCGAGAACACCCAAACCGTTTGGCTGATCAATTGGGAAGAACCCCTAGAAAATGATTTTGCGATCGCAGAGGAAGTCACCATTAAAGGCGAAAATACCAAACGTCCAGATATCGTACTTTATGTTAATGGTATTGCTCTGGGTGTACTCGAACTTAAACGCAGCACTGTTTCCGTCTCTGAAGGCATCCGCCAAAACCTCGATAACCAAAAATCCATATTTATTAAATCCTTCTTCACCACCATGCAGTTTGTCATGGCAGGTAACGACACCGAAGGACTCCGCTACGCCACCATTGAAACTCCAGAAAAATACTTTCTTACCTGGAAAGAAGATACTAACACTGACATCGCCAACCCTTTAGATAAACACCTGCTGCAACTCTGCACCAAAAAACGCTTTTTAGAGCTAATTCACGACTTTATTGTTTTTGACCGAGGTATTAAAAAAGTCTGTCGCCACAATCAGTATTTTGGAGTTAATGCTGCCCAATCTTACCTTCGTCGCCGGGAAGGGGGTATTATCTGGCACACTCAAGGCAGTGGCAAAAGCCTGACAATGGTTTGGCTAACTAAATGGATTCGGGAAAACATCACTGATGCTCGTGTCTTGATAATTACCGATCGAGATGAACTAGACAAGCAAATTGAGAATGTCTTTAAAGGAGTCAACGAAGCCATTTACCGCACCACAAGCGGGAAAGACCTGATTAACAAACTCAACAACACTACCCCCTGGTTACTCTGCTCCCTAATCCACAAATTTGGTAAGAAAGACAAACCAGACGACGCAGACTATAACAGCTACATCGAAGAACTTAAGCGCAGCTTGCCCAGCGATTTCAGAGCGAAAGGCGATACTTATGTATTTGTGGATGAATGTCACCGCACCCAATCAGGCACGCTGCACGACGCGATGAAAGAAATCCTACCAAATGCTGTATTCATAGGCTTTACTGGCACACCCCTACTCAAAAAAGACAAACAAAACAGCATCAACGTTTTTGGTGAGTACATTCACACTTACACTTTCAAAACAGCCGTAATTGATAAAGTCGTCCTTGATTTGCGCTACGAAGCTCGCAATGTTGACCAAAATATCACCTCACAAACCAAAATTGACCAGTGGTTTGAAGCCAAAACCAGAGGCTTAACAGAACACGCCAAAACCCAACTCAAAAAACGCTGGGGAAATCTGCAAAAAGTTCTCAGTTCAAAATCTCGGCTAGAAATAATTGTCAGCGATATTCTGCTAGATTTTGAAACTAAAGACCGCTTGCAAAGTGGTCATGGTAACGCCATGCTCGTCTCTGGTAGCATTTACCAAGCTTGTAAATATTACGATCTATTCCAAGATGCTGGTTTTACCAAATGTGCCATTGTCACCTCCTACAAACCTTCCCCCAAAGACATCAAAGGCGAAAGTACAGGAGAAGAGGAACTGACGGAAAAATTACGCCAGTACGAAATTTATCAAAAAATGCTTAACGGTAAAGCACCAGAAGTATTTGAAGACGAAGTTAAAAAGAAATTTGTCGAAGAACCAGCCCAAATGAAGCTGCTAATTGTAGTCGATAAGTTGCTGACAGGATTCGATGCACCTTCTGCTACTTATCTCTACATCGACAAAACCATGCGCGACCACGGACTATTTCAAGCCATTTGTCGGGTTAACCGCTTGGATGGTGAAGATAAAGAATATGGCTACATCATCGACTACAAAGACCTATTTAAAAGCCTAGAAAAATCAATTAACGATTACACCAGCGAAGCATTTGAAGACTACGAACCAGACGACATCGATGGATTATTAAGTGACAGAATCGCCAAAGGCAGAGAACGCCTAGAAAACGTGAGAGAAAGCATCAAAGCCCTATGCGAACCTGTAGAGCGACCCCATGATACCCATGCCTATATTCGCTATTTCTGCGGTGCCGATACTGAAAACCCAGATATCATCAAAGAAAATCAACAACAGCGCATTGCCCTTTATAAATACACTTCAGCTTTAGTTCGAGCCTATGCTAATCTATCCAATGACATGGCAGAAGCCGGATACAGCATGGCAGAAACCGAAGTTATTAAACAAGAAGTTAAGCATTACGAACAAGTACGCGCAGAAGTAAAGTTAGCCAGTGGCGATTACATCGACTTGAAAGCCTACGAACCCGCCATGCGTCACTTGATTGATACCTACATCGGTGCAGAAGATAGCGAAGTAATTTCAGCCTTCGACGACATGACACTAATTCAGTTGATTGTCGAACGCGGTGCAAATGCAGTTGACGCATTACCCAAAGGCATCAAACAAAACCAAAAAGCTGTAGCAGAAACCATCGAAAACAACTTACGCAAAGTCATTATCGATCAACAACCAACCAACCCGAAATATTTTGATAAAATGTCCACACTGCTGGATGAGTTAATCCAAGCCCGGAAAGCAGCCAGCCAAGACTATAAAGCCTATTTGCAGAAAATTGTTGAGTTAAGTAAACAAGTTGTTCAACCTAGCAACTCATTGCAGTATCCTCAATCATTGAACTCTGCTGCTAAAAGGGCTTTATACGACAACCTTAATCAAGACGAAGTATTAGCTCTAGCAATAGATGAAGCGATTCGCAAAACCAAAAAAGATGGTTGGCGAGGAAGCATAATCAAAGAACGCGAAGTAAAAAATGTCATTAAACAACATCTAAATTTGCCAGAAGATGTAGAACGCATTTTTGAAATAGTCAAAAGCCAAAGCGAGTATTAAAATGCACCAAATAACAGTCGGTGAACTCGTCATAGACGTTGCCAGAAAAGACATTAAAAACCTACACTTGGCAGTATATCCCCCTGATGGTCGAGTACGTATCGCCACACCCTTACACCTTGATGACGAAGCTGTGCGTTTATTCGCCATCTCCAAATTAGCCTGGATTAAAAAGCATCAAGCTAATTTTGAAACACAAGAACGCCAGTCACCAAGAGAATTTGTATCTGGTGAAAGCCATTACTTCCAAGGTAAACGCTATTTACTAAATGTCATCTATTACCAGGGAACTCCCAAAGTAGAAATTAGAAATACTACATATATTGACCTTTATGTCAAGCCAGGAAGTAATGAAGCGCAACGCCAACAAGTTATGATGTCCTGGTATCGACAGCAGTTAAAACAAGATACTCCCTCATTAATTGCCAAATGGCAACAGAACATGGGAGTTCAGGTTGAGGACTGGGGGATAAAACTGATGAAAACCAAATGGGGTACTTGCAACATTCAAGCCAAACGCATCTGGCTCAACCTGGAACTAGCCAAAAAAGACAAGCATTGCCTAGAGTACGTTGTAGTTCACGAAATGGTACATCTGTTAGAACGTCATCATGGCGATCGTTTCGTGGCTTTGATGAATAAATTTATGCCCAATTGGAAATTTTATAAGGATGAGTTGAACCGCTCCCCCCTCGGAAGTTATTAAGTTCGATTGCTTTAAGTACACTGCCAGTCAGATACAGTTTACAAACAACTGTGAGAATACAGCAACAAATACAGCAATAAGATAGATTGCTCGAATATCTTTTTTTACCCATAATTTCATCCCTGATTTGACCAATAAGGTAACTCCGCCACTAGTATACGTGCAGGTCGATAAGGAACTTCATTGCTGTAGAAATTTGAATCCCATTCCTGAAAATAGCCTGTTTCAAGACTTTGTTGAATATTGAGTGGAAGAGATTCAAATAATTGTGCCTCTGCATAATCTTCAAATCCAGTAGGAAATCGCCTTGCTCCAGCGTAAACTGATAGAATCATTGGACACGCAACCAAGCATCGGAATGGAAGAGTTGAAACGTGAGAATGAATAGAATCAAAATTGCGGTATCCTCTAGTATTTATAGCTTTAAGAACTGTGGATAAAGTAGCTATTGAACAACCAAGCTGAGTTACATCTACAGGAAGATTGCAATGCCAATGTTTGCTGGTTTTAATAGATTTCACATAGTTATAAAAACAGTATCTTGCCAGAGCTTTATTAGCATAAGAATAGGATTGCAAAATTTCTAGTTGTAATTTTCCATTAACTGTATGTCCTAATTCGTCATATCTTTGAGATGATAAATCAATTTTTTTAGCTTGAACAGCATAGCGCAGCCAACCTACATTATTAGCTCCAATCCACCACTCCCAATCAGTACCTTGTAAATGCTCAAGATGTTGTGGTGTTTTTAAGACATGAAGGAATGGACATTGTGCAATTTTGAGGTCTAATAGGATAATATCTGTGATTGTTGTCTCATTTTGCGAAATCTCTAATTGTGAACTAGCTTTAAGTCGTTTCCATGTGTCACTGGCAGCTTTTTCAAAAATGCTAGGAAGATGTTTAATAGAAGTTTGATTCATAATTTGTCGAGCTTAGGGCGATCGCATCTCTTATATTACCCAAAATTACCTATTGGCTTTCCCTATGCAGAAAACTTAGTTAACTTCCAGTTATTACTACTGGCATAGATAGCCTTAAATCTACGTGTGATAATCGCACTTCAGTTTTTTTTAATCTACTGTCACTACATTAGAATCACAGAAGAATAGCTATATCAGCTTAGATACAAGGAGCTATTCATTTGAGTGCGATCGCAACCGCAATTATTTGGTTACTACTTATATATACTTGTAATAACAATTTATTTCTCTAACAAAACCAAACCCGTCATGTGTCTGACGGGTCTTTTGGAATCCTGGGTGCAGAATTAATAATTTCGTCTATCCATTGCCTGAGAGAATCATTTTCATCTCTCAGGCTGCGGTTTTTCCCAAGAGTTCGTTTTGAATTATTGCAACTTGTTGCTTTAGGTTCTCTAAGTCCCTGTGCATTGTGCTTAAATCCAGTGCTTCGTGACGTTCTTCTGCAAGGTAAGAACGAATCCATCCCATAATTAATTCCGAAGCGGTTTTCCCTTCAGATTGAACTTTATTCATAAAAGCTTCTTTTGTCTCATCGTCCATTCTGACGATGATTTGATTGTTCAGCTTTGTTGTCTGACGCTTTGCCATGTTAATTGTCGCTGCAAACCCTAAATCTGTAATAACTCTATTTACCTCAATTTTGCAGGGTTTGAAAAATTTTGTAGTAACAGTCTTGTTTTAGTAGTAACAGGTCACTACAATATAGTAACAAAGCAAAGGCGATCGCCCAGTCGCCAAACCATGCGATCGCCTTTTGTAAAACCCCATCAGTGAGGTTATTCACATGATTATACAAGATGCATTTGACGACCAAACTTTGACAAAATCAGAGTTTGACGAATATATTGACCAGTTAACAAACCCAGCACCACCAGAAATAGAAATTGATTCTGTAACCGATGATTTTGGAGAACTTTATCGAGTTTGGCATGCCTCGCAACTGCTAGGCACTTTTTATCAAAATCTTGATGGTAGATGGGTGGCACAGCCTTGTAATAGAGATGAAAGACCTTGTTACAATACTCCTTTGCAAGCGCAGTTGATCATCATAGCTGTTAATGGCTTGCTAGTGGCAGATGCAGCGTAAAACCAGACAGAACTTTTAATCATCATCAATTAGAGAAGGAAAAGACGTGAAAAACACGTCTTTTTGTCTTCTATTATGTATAAGATATATTTCCTATTTTTTTAATAAATAAGATTTTTATAAATGAAATAAATTAAGCGTTGCTATTTTTAGGTATGATTTTAAACATCAAATTGTATTCCAAAGTAAAACTACACTATTCCTTAGCAACGCTTTTACTCGCTAATTATTGATGTAGATATTCAGGTCTTCCTCATTAACTATGTTTGGTGAAGCAAGTAGTCCTGTTTCCCATCGTTGAAACCTTGTTTGATTTTGTATGAAATTATCTACTTTCTGGTTATAATTATTAACAATGTAGTTAACCAGCAGTAAATGTAGTTCCTGTAAGGTCAAGTAACTTTTATTCTCTCCTTTGATATGGGTTCCTGCGCTGTATGATACACAATATTCCGGTAAATTAGATAAAAGCTCACTATTAATTGCCAATATACTACGTTCTTCCGTTGCACTATTCATAGCAGAAAAACTATTAATCCACTCAAAATCTAGTTTTTTAGCTATCTGTTTTAAGTATTTAGTCTTAAAATGTTTGCTACTATCAGTAACAATGAATTTAGGTACTCCAAATGTTTGCCATTGGTAATGCAGTGCATATTCTTTCCCATACTGCTTTGGGAAAATAGCATGACGTAATGCCAGAGCAACTACTTGACAATTTGGTGCATCAAAGCTTAAATGTATACCCATTATGCACCGAGAATAAACATCTGTAATTTTGGTCAAGTAAGGACGTGCAAAAAGCTTAGTATTATGGGCAGCCAGCATAATGTTTAACTGAAAATGGTCACACTGCCAAACATAGTTGCTATACAGCGAATCTAAAGTTTCTCTATGAGATGCTTGCAAATTTTGCCCTTGCCATCCATCTCCTATATTCTCCTGAGTTCCCTCTCTATTTCTGTTAGAATCAAAAAACATGGCTTCTTCCTTGTTTAAGTATAAGTTTATACTTTATTAATGACAAGATTGTGAACAAGTTAATTGAGATATTGCAAGAGTATTGTTGCTTTTGATTGTTGTAAATACAGAAGTGATCTAATTAAGTAAATAACTATAGATTTATAAAAATAATACTAGATAAATATAGCTAGATAAGTTGAATATATAAAAATTAAAAATTTTATTGTTGAATAATGTTAGTTGCTTTTTTGAAAAAATTGAATGATTTGGAGATTATCTATCCCTCTTCTGTCACTTTCCGTAGA
>NZ_DF978429.1:292203-329570 GCF_002897135.1 Nostoc cycadae WK-1
GCCTGTTTTTGAGACTCGGCGGCAAATCTCTTGGCGTTAGCTTCCTGATTTTTAGCGTTAATAGCTTGTTGTTTGGCAATAGTTGCCTGTTTTTGAGACTCGTCGGCAAATTCTCTAGCTATAGCTTCTTGTTTGCGAGACTCCAATGCAAAAATTGTTGAAACAACTGCACCTATAGCTACCACTCCTACAAAAGCAGCAACTGCCCCAAACCGCAACCATTTATTTCTATTTTGCTGCTGGATACTTTTCTGCACAAACTTAGATGCGAAATCCGACAGCAAGCCGAGATTTTGATGTTCTTGCAGGTAATTTTCCGCTTCTGTCAACTTTGTACCCGCAAGTAAATAATCTTTAGACCTTTGATTATTTTCCCAATCTTGGGCTGCTGTCTCAATTTTGCGCTCAATACGAATTGCCTCCCGATTTTCACTCAGCCAAGCACGCAGCCTTGGCCAATGGCGAATTAAAGCTTCATGAGCTACATCAACTACTGTTAGTGTTATGTCACTGTTTCCCCGCGCTTGTAGTTCTGATGTCACCACTAATCTGGCATCTGTCAATTTCATCAGCACTTGTTCTACTACTTCTGCTGATTGTTGAGCATTAATTAAATTTGATTTCAGCACCTGTCGGCGGGTGTCTTCTGTTCCCTCACCCAACTGGGTTAACTCAATAAATATCCTTTTAGCAGTCAGTTGTTCTGTTCGGGGGTCGAGTTCCTCATAAACTTCATCTGCCCGTTTTTGCAGCGTGCCTTTAACCCCACCAAGTCTTGTATACTCTGCTAAAGTTAAGCGATTGACTTCGCGCTTACGCCACAATTCAGTCAGAGTATATTGCAACAGAGGTAAACTACCGGGGCCTACTACATCTGCCAGCATTTGTTCTACCAGTTCCCCTTGCACTTCCAAACCAACTTTATATGCTGGTTGAGTAATAGCCTCTCTCAACTCCTGTTGATTCATGGGGGTGACTGTCACCAGATTGTCTTCAATTTTCTGTGCTAGTCCTGCATATTCTTGTTCAGCACATTTACCAAAAAAATCTGCCCGCATCGTTATCACTACCGTTAACTGCGGGTCATTTAATGCTCCTAATAAACACTCAAAAAACTGTTGTCGCTCCTGTTCATCTTTACAGAGCGTAAAAGCTTCTTCAAATTGATCAACCACAAGAATTAGGCGACAAGAATCAGAAGTTTGTAACGCAAGATTTGACAATGTGGTTGCGACTAACGTCGTTAATCCTGTTACACCTTGGTTAATTAATTGGGTAGCTGTCTCTAGGGCAGATAGGAGTTGTTCTATTGGTATCTCATTGTGCTGATTTGGCGAAATTGGTGATTGAACTAAATTCTGATCTTGTTGGGAAGGGAGAATATTCAAAGCCTCTCTCCTTTCAGGGGAGAGGTTTGGAGAGGGGTTTTCTAAATCATCAACAAAAACTCTGGCTAAATTTTTCCGGGGATGTTCACCAGGGCGAAAAATCCGAATTGGCCATTGTTCGCTCCCGCCTAACTTTTGCCCTAAATTTAACTCATGTAATAAACCCGCCTTGACCACACTAGACTTCCCGCTTCCAGAAGCCCCCACCACCGCCACAAAGTTTGATTGTCTTACCTTATCTAAAAGTTTGTCAGTTAAATCAGTACGCCCGTAGAAATATTTGGGGTCTTCATCGTTAAACTCAAAAGCTGCTAATCCCTTATAAGGACATACCCCCGCCAATAAAACAGCACGGTCAATTTTTTCGCCAGTCAGAATAATTTCTCCGCCAGTGTTATAAAAAATCGGACGCTGAATCCCTGTTTTTAGCTGGTGGTTAATTGAGTCAACCAGAGAATAATTTGTTACCCAACTTTCAGCATGATTTTCTGGGCTAAGTGCAGATAATAATGCCCTACTTAAAACCCCATGTTCGCCATTAAACTCTTCGTAAGCTGCTTCAAATTCACGAGAAGCAGCAATAAAACATCTATCTTTCTTGCCTTCTTTGCCAAAAATCCCTGGGTTAGCCTCTTGGAAATTGAGTAACTCCCCGCTATAGCAACAATCTAACCAAACAATCTGTTGCCTGACTGGGGAAGATTGTAAGACTTTACGTAACCAATCTAAAGAAATTCCCCAATCTCCATTCACGGGATAACTATCACTAGTAGCTAAAAAACTTTCACAGATCCCTGCATCATCTTTACGTAATCCATGCCCCGCAAAGAACAGTAAAACTGTATCAGGAATGTACCGTCCAGAGGGATGGAAAAGTTGAATTATAGCTGTTTCCAACTCCGTCTTTTTGACAATATGTTGAGCATCAACAGAACAAACCCCACCCTGGTAAGCAACTGGTAAACGCCGAACACGAAAATTACCGTAAGTTTCTAGAATTTGGGCTATGGCTTCTGCATCAGTTGCAGGCGCTTGCAGATGTGGCGGACGATCCGTTGATTTCGCCATTAAGGTAGGGTAGCGATTAATGCCAACCACTAATGCTTCTCTTGCCATAGCCGCTAATATACGTCTTTAAGTATTAAAGTAAATATGTAATCACAATACCAAAAGTTTGGGTAAATTTCCTCATGACAAATCAAAATATGAACAGTACTTTATTAGCACTTTTACTAGCATTAAAAGATTCTAAAAATCCTTTGAACGAGGCAGAAAAATCAGATTTATCCCAAGCTGCTGAACAGCTGGTCGCTAATTCCAAAGCTTGGGAGGGATTAATCGAACCACGTTTATTAGCAATGATTCAAGCTAACGAAGCCTTGAACCACAATTTTCAGGTAATTAAAACGCAAATAGAGAATTTAGGTGATACAATCCCCTTGAATTTACTACCTACAGAGATTGAACTAGAGCAAGCTGCACCTGTACCAAAAACCCAATTAATACCTCGTGCGCCCCTACAAGTCAGTTCCTCCGACCTGAAAAGCGATGAAATTACCAATATGGCTATTAGAGTTTTGTCAACTAACAATCCATCTGAGACTACTAAAAAGTTAAGCCGTTTTGAACAATTCCAACAATTTTTAAACCAGCAGATTAGCGGCAAATAACAGCTATGTTAAGGGGTTTATATTTGATGATTTTAAGAAATTCTTAGGCTATTTACATTCAACCCCCTTATTTAAGGGGGATTTACATTATCCATCACTCAAGGCTAAACCAGAACTTTCAACTTTCCATGAATGGCTAAAATCATATATCCTACAATTGACCTGTTTCTTTATGATTTGAAGTATAGCTTAGGCGATACTCAAAAAGAAATTGAGCAAAATCAACAAAATTTTTTAAATAAATTACCAGACTACATTGATTCATCATTATTTATAGAAAACCAGCACACTCTAGAAAGTGAGTATGTTCATCTGTTAAAAAATACATCTTTACAGATGAAGCCTCACAATAAACAATATGAAGGTTATTTCTATCCTGTATTACTTGGCGATAGCTATGGGTTACTTATAGACTGTGCTTTAAATAATAAAGTTGACGCTCAACCAACTCAATGTTTTGCCGGGATTAAAGCTGAAATCGAGCCAATATTAAAAGGTCAAACAGCCAATATTGGACAAACTTGGATGCTTTCTGGCTGGCTACCCTTAACTCAGACTAAAAGCCATGAGGAAATTGCTCAAGCTTGCTATGAATCATTTATGCCAGATTTTGATTGGGAAGAAGATTTAGAAGGTAACGGGCATTTCCTAGGAGCAAGTATTTTTGAACTGACTCACAATAATCATCACGTAATTGTCATCATTTACCCTGACGAAAATACTCTGTTAAATATATCAGGTAAATTTTATTCTGATTGGATGCGATTATTTTACTACCGCCACAAAATACTTTGGGCTTATAACCAAAGTCGCCTAGTAAAAAACTATTTGCAAAATTATTTCAGTACAATCAAAGCCGGTAATGATTCTCTGGAACAAGCTAGAAACAAAGACAATGAATTAAATAAATTAAATCAGATATTAGTTAATGTCCAAAACACGCTTAATGATTATACAAAAGAATTAACACTTTTAGATTTTCAGGGTGGTACAATTGATATAAATTTAAGTAATTATGAAAAACGTTTAGGTAGAATTGAACAGAAAGCTAACCGAATTTACCCTAATTCAGCAACAGATTTAGCATTTTTCAAAGAATTTATTAGATTAGCTCAAGATAAATATCGCTTACAAATAACTAAAGATACAGAAAACTTAGAGAGAGGTTTAAAATTATTATCCGATACAATTAATGCTGTTCGTAGTCGAGTTGAAGTAGAAAAAACTGAACGCGATCGCTATTTTCAAAATTTTGTTACCCTCCTAGCTGGAGGATGGGCTTTCGGCTCATTTGTTGCAGGGCTACCAGGATTAGGGGAAAAGAATGATAACCCTGTTAGGTCTACCTTAATCAAATTCAGCAATTTAAAGCTGAGTATACCAGCAAAGCCAAACGAACAAGAACCTTGGTGGTTAATGCCAGCAACAAAGGGTATATATACTCTAAGTGGATTTATTGTTGCTATTGTGCTGCTACTAATTTGGAGACGTTTCTGGAGGCGATACCGTTCACCCGTAAAGTAGGAAATCAATCAAATTATTTGTCTATAGAGAAAAATGTATAAACAGCTTCATAACATCAAATGAAATTTACGGTATAACTAATTTATATTACCCTTTATTCTTAAACGTAACTTTTGGTTTCTTACGTCTGCCAAATTTCATAGTCAGATTAGCTTGATTGAGTTCAAAATTTGGCTCATCTAGTTTCAGGATTGCTATTTTCCGAAGCAAATCATATAAAGGCTCAATCAGTCCCGCAGATTTTAGCTGCAAATAAGAAACCACACTGTTAATTTGCGTAAGGTTTAATCGACCATTTTCTGGCAGAAATTTTGCTTCCCAATCGTCCACAACCTCAATTATTTCTTGCTCAGTTAAATTAGGAAACTCGTATGACTCTAAAAATGAGTCATGAACGCGCACGTATGGAAGGCTTTTCCGTTCCAGAATGTTCTCACTCAAATAGTAAGTCCCAACCAAAATAATGGGGATTCTGAGCTTTGTAAAAACATCAATTAGCTCGTTAAATGCTTCTAACGTTAGATAATCTGCATTACCGATAACGAGCAACTTTACACCATATGGTTTAAGAGTACCCCAGGCACGTGATCGCAAATCTCTTAATGCGCCAACATTAGCAAGTGGATGACCTATTTCTTCCAGAATGGAACAATACAAATCCGTTGGGCTACCATGCTGCTCAATTTCGGCGTAAATTACAGTTGCTGGAATTTCCAACAACGTTCCTCTTCGTTTTACGTATTGCGTCCTGTAAAGTTGACAGGCTTTTAATAACCCAGAACCCGTAGCCGATGTCACATAACCGCAGAGTTTTGCATCACGCTGATCATCAAGCCAGTCAAACAATTCTGTATCGCGGTCTAGAGCAAAATATGTGTTAGCCTTACCAATTCGCTCAACCTCAGCTTGGACTTGGGGCGATCGCCTCTGTTCATCAGCAGGCTGAAAACTTGTACCTACTTGCTGCCGGACTTCTCGATTGCCATGAGCTAAGTTTGTCTCTGACATTGCACTTACCAATTATCTCTCATAAATTGATTCCAATCTTTTACACTTAATTTAGGCCGTCGTTTAGCCTTGGCTGTTTGATTGGTAGCAGGTTTTTCCTGTATAAATTGCTTATCTATAGAATTTACAATGTTTGGTGAATCTGCGTCAAAAGCAGTACTTACTAAAATTTTCTCTGAAGTTGTAACTTCTTCTAGCACTTGATTTTCAGGAAACAACTCAACTACTTTTGATTTATTAGTCTTAACCTCATGTTCTTGTTGAGCTTTTTTACGGCGTTGTCTGTGCTTGTCTTTACGAGTTTGTTCAACATCCTCAAATCTAGATAACCGTTCATTCAAAATAGAAGAATTATCAACTTCCTTGCCAGCATCACGCAATTTTTTCTTAATATAATTCAATTCACCCAGAGACATCCTTTCTTGTTCACAATCTCTAGCGTGTATAACACCAATAAACTCTCCTGGTTCACCATTAATAGGGCGAGTATAAGCCAGAACTGTTGTAATATTACGCTTGTCATATCTTAGAGAAACTTGTTTACCCTCATACTTCAACAAGCAATCTCCTTGATATACCCAACCTAGAAAGTTTACGGAACCATATTTTTCTACATTGCGTATAGCAATCTTCATTAAACAAATATCTAGTTCACGTTCATCAATAACTTGATGTTCTTCCAGTAGAAAACCTGATTTCCATCGCTCAATACGTTTTTGATTTTTTACCCTTGGATAATCATGATGGTTGTAATGGTCTACAAAATATCTGACTAATATTTTATCTAACTGATCAAGCGTTATACAGGCAGTTCTTTCAGCTTCTGGAGGACGTTCCTCAACGCTAGAACCCGTGTATCCACCATATAATGACAAAATTTCTTTATTAATCTTGTCAAATATCGATTCAATTAAACCACCTGCTTGGGGAAATGCACGTAAACGCCGTTTAAAATCCAATTGCAGTGAAATTTGTTTTAAATGTTCTGACTTAAATTCCTTTGCACGGTCTGTCACTATATATTCAGGAATTCCACAAATCTCCCATTTTTCTTGAAGTTCGTACTCTATCGCGTAGTGCTTTGGCAGAATTGCATGACGCAGAGCCAAACCAACTTCATGAGAGCCAGCAGCTTCAAACCCTAAATGAAAACCTGTAACACAACCAGAATAACTATCCATTACCAACGTGATGTATGGACGACCAATAACTTTTTTGTCGTCCTCATAAATTAACAAAATGTCTAATTTAGTATGGTCTATCTGCCAAATCTGGTTACTATGGGCTATTTCTAAATTACCTTCAGTCGTTTGAATAATTTGCCCTTCTATCGGTGAACCAGGATGGCGAACTGTCTTATTTTTTTCTTCTAGATAAAAATTTATTACTTTATAAATAGTGACATGAGAAGGATGCTTTCCTGCTATTAAATCTTTTCGTACTTGAGAGTATTTTTTAAATTTTTCATTATATTTCTGGTCTAGCAGTCTTTCTCCCTGAGAGGCTAAAGCTTTTAAATACCCAAAAATTTGATGATGATTAATCCGGGAACCTTCTCTATGACCCCATTTATGAAGGTTTACAATAAAATCATGCCATTCCTTGGAAATACGATATTGTCCCTTATCCTTACGCCCAACAGCTAAAGTTGCAACTCCTACCTGTTCAACTCTCTCTACCATCCGTTTAATAGTTCGAGTGCTTTTACCAAGGGCTTTGGCTGCATCTGCGATCGCATCTCTACGAGCCGCCTTGTTAGGTGCTTGACAAATAGCATCTATCAAGTCCACCTTTTTTAAGTATTCTGGTGATTCTTCGCTAACTAGCAGATACTCTGTTTCTTTTTCCTCAGTTTGTGCTGTGTCTTCAGTCTCAAATACGGAAAAGGCTTGACTGGTAGACTTTCTGGGCATAATTCATCCTTAAAAAATATGACATCATTTACTTTAAAATTTTATAGTATTTATGACACTATTTAATTTAAAAGTCGCCAGAGAATAATTTTAGACCGAAAATCGCCATAACCCTTTATATATAATAGTTATGGCGATTTAGATGTGGTCTTGCAGAGATGACAATAATTCTTTAAAGTGGACAATAATTATTTAATGGACAACATCACGTTAATTAAGAATTAATCTAAGTTAGCCAAAATTTGCCTGATCGCATTTAGCAATTGTGGTTGTTCAACAGGTTTAATTAAGTGAATTTGAAACCCAGCGGCTAAAGCCTGTTGTTGATTTATCTCACCTGCGTAGGCTGTCAGGGCGATCGCGGGTATTTGTCCGCCTTGTTCGGGTGGGAGGGCGCGAATCAGACGCATTAGCATATATCCGTCAATTCCTGGCATACCGATATCACTTAAAAGTATATCTGCTTTACTGGTTGCAAGAAATTCTAACGCTTGGCTACCAGATGCGATCGCTGTTACTTTAGCACCCAATTGTTCTAATACCACCGTTAAAAACTTTCCCGTATCTAAATCATCATCTACTACCAAAATATGTAAACCTGTTAAATTTAAAGCCTCATCAACGGTTACAGTATTTTTGTTTTGCGGAATAAAATCCAGCATCAAGGGTAATTTAACTGTAAATTTTGCACCCATTCCTTCTCCCAGACTTTCGGCTTGTACAGTTCCACCATGTAGTTCTGTGAGATGGCGCACAATTGCTAGACCTAATCCTAAGCCACCAAATTGACGGGTAATTGTGCCATCAGCTTGCCGAAAATAATCAAATACGAATGGTAAAAACTCTAGACTAATACCCTTACCATTGTCTTGAATTTGAATTTCAGCAAAGGTATCAACTCGTTTTAAAATAATTTCTACTTTACCAGCAGTGGGGGTAAATTTGATGGCGTTGGAAAGTAAATTACAGACTATCTGCTGTAGGCGTTCAGCATCACCTTTAACCCATGCTGTATCAAGATGCAATATTTTTTGTACTTGCAGATTCTTAGCTTCAACAGCTAAAGCAACAGTATCTAGAGACGCATGTAAAATCTCAGTTAAATTAACAGGCTGAAGATTTAAAATTATTTTTCTTTGTTGAATCCGAGAAACATCTAATAAGTCTTCAATAAGTTGAATTTGTAATTTAGCATTACGCTCAATGGTTTCTAGTCCATGCGTTAGTTTATCATCTTCATAATTGCGTCTTCTGAGTAGTGTTACCCAACCTAAAATAGGATTAAGGGGAGTCCGCAATTCATGAGAAAGAACGGCAATAAACTCGTCTTTTATTCTATTGGCTTTTTCAGCTTCAGTGCGGGCAGATTGCTCTCTTGCTAAAAGATTTTCTCGTTCTACTTCTGCTTGTTTGCGCTGAGTAATATCCCGAAAAAATATACCCAGTCCATCTTCAAAAGGGTAAGCATGAATTTCTAACCACATATTTTTCGGCATATATAATGCTTCAAAATGCACAGGTATTGATTCTGCGATCGCCCGACAGTATTCACGCTCAAATTCTTGACCTTGCATTCCTGGCCATTGCTCCCAATAATTTTGAGCAACTATAGTTTCTGGTTTTACGCCCTTAATATTTGCAGCTTGTTGATTAATGTAGGTTATTTGCCAATCTTGATTAACTGCAATAAAAGCATCTGTCATACTTTCTAAAATATTGCTGAGGCGAGTACGTAGAGCTTTTTCGGCTTTTAATAATTTATCTTTTTCTCGATTGGAGTCTTCTAAACGAACATTCGTTTCGACTAAGGAATCATTGAGTTGAATGAGTTTTTCTGATAATTCAGCGCGAGCTTGATATTCTCCTATTCTGAATTTTTCTATCGCCAGTTCTACTTGAACTTTTGCTCTTTCTGTAATGGCAACTCCGACTAATAAAGTCACCATAGATTGTACTAGGAGACTTAATTTGTGAACATGTAAAACTTCTGGCTGTACTGGAAAACGCGGTAATAATATAGCATTAGGATATATTAATAAATAAGAGAACAGCGTTATTAGTATTGAAAATGTAGATATGAGCATCCCTGTAGATACTCCGAAGCGAGTAGCAGCCCACATTACGGGAATAAAGCTCAAAAAAGATAACTGTTGAAACCGAAAATCTGTGTTGCTATTGGCTGAAACTTCCGAAACAGTTACAGATGCAATGCTAATGCACAGAAATAAGATAGTGCTGACTTCCAGTAAGAGAGGACGACAAGCTGGAAATCTGAAACTCGGTGAGGCATAATCTGATGTTTGAGAACGAGATAACCAACCCCACGATTGCAGATAAGGAGTTAATACTAGCAAAATTGTCGGTGTAATCCCCATAATCCCGATCGCATTTCCTAACCACCAATGAGTAATACTGTTAGTTAGGTTAGTAACAGGCATTTTGCCTATGGCTACCCAAGTTAAACTACCGACTACAGCTAAACTAGTGCTGGCTATTAAAGGTACACTCAAGGTAAAAATAGCCGCATCTTTGAGGCTATTAAAGATGAGAGAACCTTTCCAAAGACGACAGTAAAGTAACCAAGCAACTAAAGGTTCTACAACATCGGTGAAACCAATAAATTGCTCCCAACCATACAATCCCCAAAAAGGAGACATGAGGAAAGATGCAAGACCTGTGAGGATGATACCATCTATGCCAAACCAGAAACTGAGGGCGATCGCTACCCCAGATGGCGGAAACCATAAAGAAACTCCTGGCTGAATACGGTAGATCAGCGCCATTCCATGAGCAGCAACCAAAGCTAATAGCCCTAGTGATAAAATCAAAAGCCGTCGATGTTTGGGAGCGACCCTAGCAAATTGCGACAAACGTTGCATAATTGCAAAGAAATGTAGATTGATCAGCCTACCAATATTAGTGCTACTAGTTATACATCTACAGCTTGACTTACAGCACTAGATGCTCCTTAATTTTGGATGAATGGAATGGTAGACACTTCTGGTTTACCAAATATTGTTTTAATTAGGTGAGTTCACACTACTATTGCGGATTAATTTTTTTATAAATTAAGACAGTTCAGTTTACAACTAAAATTTAAGCATAGTTAATTAGTGCCAACACCTTGAATTATCAGTTCTAGAGTCTGGCGCATATAGGTGGCTAATGGTTCTGGTGTCGGTTTAAAGACGAGTGCGTAATAGATTGATCCACTCACAAGGTCAATAATTAAGTCGATGTTAGCATCAGCTTGAATTTCTCCTCTGGACTTAGCACGTTCCATGACTTGTGCAAAGGCATCTCGTCGCGGTTTGGTGTATTTTTTCCAATAGACTTGGGCAAACTGCGGATTGCTAGATGCTGTACTGATAATTAAGGCGAGTGTCTGGCGGCCTAGGGGACTCTGAATTCTTGTTGCTGCATTATCGATCACAATATCCATATCTCCCCAAAAACTGCCAGTATCCGGTATTAATACATCTTCTCTGAGATTCTCGATCGCATCTGCCACTAATTCTTCTTTAGAAGAATAACGCCGATAAATTGTCGTTTTGCCAACACCCGCACGGGAGGCGATCGCTTCTATACTCATACTTTGATATCCAATTTCTGCGAGTAAATCTAGGGTTGCTTGCAGAATTGCTTGGTCTACTTGGTTACTACGTGGTCTACCTAAAGGGTTGTTCATAGAGAGTTAGGAATAGGGATATGAAGTATTTTGGTCTATAGGGTTACATCCAACTTACCAATCACATCAGCTATACCCCCTAGTATTTAGCCTTTCGTTAGGAAAGTTATACCAGCTATTTTCTCTATCTTTAGACAGTCTTTTTCTAGTTTGTGTAGATCCACCCTTGACCTTTCTTAATATGATACGCTACCGTAGCGTAATATATTGATAAGCACAATCATGCCCTAAGCTTTTAGGGCATTTTCTAGAAATTTGCCAGTTTTAATATGATGACTATGTAGAAAAATGGCTGTTACTCAAAGTTCTATTGTTAACCAAGCTGGTTATGTACAGGGGCCGTTAAAGTGGGCGATCGCGTTCTCTGCTGCTCTAGGCGCGATTCTCGAAGTAATTGATACAAGTATTGTCAACGTTGCTCTAACACCGATGCAAGCCAGTTTAGGAGCAACTGTGAGTGAAATAGGCTGGGTAGTCACAGGATATGCGATCGCTAACGTCGTGTTAATTCCTTTATCTGCTTGGCTAGGAGATTATTTCGGTAAAAAAACATACTTCATATTTTCGCTGATTGGCTTTACTATTGCCTCAGTTGTCTGTGGGTTGTCAATTAACCTACCAATGCTGATAATTTCACGCATCGCCCAGGGATTATTTGGTGGGGGATTGTTAGCCAAAGCCCAAGCCATTTTATTTGAAACCTTTCCCCCAGCCGAGCAAGGTTTAGCGCAAGCAGTATTTGGTGTGGGAGTGATTTCTGGCCCAGCAATTGGCCCTACATTGGGAGGTTATCTGACCGACGCTTTAGGCTGGCGCTGGATTTTCTTTATTAACATCCCCTTTGGGATTTTAGCAGTATTCATGTCTTGGACGTTTCTGCCGAAGGATAACAGTAACAAGACCAAGAACCAAGGTGTTGACTGGTTAGGGATTGGGCTTTTAGTAATTGCGATCGGCTGTATGCAAACTGTCTTAGAAGAAGGCGAGAAAGAAGACTGGTTTTCTTCTGGGTTTATTACCAGTTTGGCTGTCGCTAGTGTTTTAGGGTTGGGACTATTTATTTGGTGGGAACTGAAAACCACTCATCCCGCCGTTGCATTGAGAGTTTTGCGTCACCGTTCTTTAGCTGCGGGAAGTTTTTTATCTGCAATTGTGGGGATGGGATTGTATGGTGCGCTGTTTGCTGTGCCGATTTTCGCCCAAAGTATCCTGCACTTTACAGCCACACAGACAGGATTATTGTTAGCGCCTGGTGCTTTAGCCTCAGCGGTTGTGATGATTATGCTAGGGAAATTGTCTACCAAAATCGATGCCAGATTATTAATTGCGATCGGTGGTGTAGGAACCGCCTTTGTCATGTTTGACTTGTCCAATCTGACTGTGCAAACTGGTACAGATGATTTATTTTGGCCTTTGGTCTGGCGGGGAGCCTTTACAGTATTGATGTTTTTACCCTTGAGTTTGGCAACTTTAGGGCCTTTACCCAAGCAAGATGTTTCTGCTGGTTCCGGCTTTTACAACCTCACCCGACAACTAGGGGGTAGTGTGGGTATTGCCATCCTCACCACTTTGTTAGATAAACGCGAAGCCTTTCATCGCGCGATTTTATCAACTAACCTGACTCCTTATGATTTTGAAACCAATCAGCGCCTCAATTTGCTCACTGGCGCAATGCAAAGCCAGGGAATGGATGCAACAACTGCTCAACAACAAGCTTTAGCTTTACTTCAGCAAACAATTAATACTCAAGCGGCTGTTTTATCATTTGCAGATATCTTTCGAGTTGTCGGAGTAGCGTTTCTTTGCTCATTACCGTTGCTGTTATTCTTAGGTAAAGGCGGTGCAGGCGCGAAAGCCCCAGTCGGACATTAATTTGATCATTGATGATCTCAGTTTGGGAATACTGTCAATTAGGTTGCTAGATTACTGCGATTTGTTCAGAGATTACCAGTTACAGAGTCTACCCTAAAGTACAGTTTTTCCAGGAATTTACTAATATGAAAACTGCTCAAGTTCAATACTCAGGTCGGCTCAACGTTGAAAGGGGTGAGCATCCCAAAGAGTTATATGCCCACCAGAATGAAGCAATTAAGGCACTAAATCAAATTAATCAAGCTCCCTTTGAAGGTTTGCTAGTTCTTCCAACAGGTGGTGGAAAAACATTAACAGCAGTTCATTGGCTATTACGTAATTTTATTAACAACAAGAAAAAGGTTTTATGGATTGCTCATCGTCATGAATTACTTGACCAAGCACTTGAAACAGTTATGCTTAGTGCTATTCAGCATTATTAAGTAATGTATCAGGATTTAGATACCGTATTATCTCAGGTCATCCTAAACATGGAAGACCTGTACACATTGAACCAGGCGATGACATTATCATTGCTAGTAAAGATAGTCTAAACAGTGGTCTTGATCACTTGTTAAATAACTGGGTTCGTTATTTGCCGGAACTTCTTTTAGTTGTAGATGAAGCTCATCATGCAACAGCAAAGACTTATCGTAAATTAATTAAAGCTGTTAAAGATGAAATGAAATCACAAGGTCATGAAAATGGTTTTAAAATGTTGGGACTAACAGCTACACCCTTCCGAACAGATGAGAGTGAAAAGGGTTTACTAAAATTAGTTTTTCCTGGCGATATCATTTATTCAGAACACTTGAGGAACTTAATTAATAAGGGAATTCTTGCTGAACCTGTTTTTGAAAATTTAGAAACGAAGATAGCAATAAATAAAAAATTGACAGCAAGAGACATAAAAAATATTGAAGACTTTGACAAACTACCGAAAGACATTGCTGAGGAGATTGCAAAATCGCATGAACGTAATGGTATAATTGTTAGCCATTATCTTAAAAATAGTGAAAAATACAAACCTCTGCTAATTTTTGCAATTGATATCATTACATGCAATTTCATTGAACAAATTGTTGAAAGACAAAGGCGTTAATTCTGATTATGTTGTATCTTCAGTTAAAGATGCAAATACAGGTACGACAATTTCTGCCAAAGATAACTCAGAAAAAATCAAAAAATTTAGAAATGGTGAACTTGAAGTTTTGATAAATGTAGAAATGTTAACCGAAGGAACAGATTTACCTAACGTACAAACTGTTTTTCTTACACGACCTACTGCATCTACAATATTAATGACTCAAATGATAGGACGTGCCTTACGTGGTCAAAAAGCAGGTGGCACAGAAAAAGCCTATGTAGTCAGTTTTATTGATGACTGGGAAGACAAGATAAATTGGGTTAATCCAGCAAAACTTGATCCAGAAAATGCCGAATTTATTGATAAAGATGTCTCATCTAATAATAGGGCTGCTCAACGTATATCTATTGAGATGATAGAGGAATTCGCTCGGATTATGGATGAATCTATTGATACTACGAAAGAAGTAGAGTTAGAGTTTTTAAAGAGAGTACCTATTGGAATTTATCATTTCTCTATTCTCGAACCCTCAGAAGGATATGAGCCTAATTCTATACCTTATGACGTGCTGTTATATGACGATACCGAAGAAGTATACGACAACTTTGTAAACGATTTAAAGTTACTATTTCAAAGGATCGACTTAAAAGACAGAGAAATATTAACTGATGCAGAGCTTGAATATCTGTTGTCAACTGCCAAGCAAATTTATTTTACTGAATGTCAAAATTTGCTGGGCTATAGAGATGAAGATGTAAAAAATATTTTGCGTTTCTA
This sequence comes from Nostoc cycadae WK-1, assembly GCF_002897135.1. Taxonomy (NCBI): domain Bacteria; kingdom Bacillati; phylum Cyanobacteriota; class Cyanophyceae; order Nostocales; family Nostocaceae; genus Nostoc; species Nostoc cycadae. The sequence continues at coordinate 307,110 of NZ_DF978429.1, forward strand.
TGCTCAAAAGGAGATTCCGCCAGAATTTTTGGCCTTTAGCGAGAGAAGAAAATGTGACTTATCTATTGTAGCAAGACATATCTACGATAATTCTTTAGGCGGTAAAGCAAAAACTGATTATATCAACTCGCTCTGGAATGATAAAAAGTCTTTTTGGCAAGTTTTATTTAGCTATAACAAACTATATTTCATCAATCAGCTGGATATTGAAATTAATAAGATTGAATATCCAGATTTATACTATAAAGTATCTGTATCAAGACCATCTGTAATTCCTGACATTGTACCTATAGAGAAGTTAACTCTATATGAAATTAAAGAGCGAGATATTCTTGAATACATAAAAATTAAAAAAGCTGTATTCGCAAAGCACACAGATGTTAGAGGATTTATCTCTTGTGCAATTAGCGGATTTAAAAGCCAGATGAGGCGAGATTTTCAGATTGATCACATTAAACCCATGTCTGAGGGTGGTTTAACTATGGTAGAGAATCTGCAAGTGCTGTCGCGTAAAGCCCATCAACAGAAAACCCGTGTAGAGAATATCAAGCGATAGTATTTTAGGCTATATATGTAGCCGTAGGTTGTACATCAAATATTCATAAAATTTAGACGGAGCAATCTACGACTACTACAATCCCATCAATATTCGTAGCCTGTCTTCTACTTCAGTCAGGATAATTGACGATACTATACCCAAACGCTGTTCCAGGCGTTCTACAGAAATTGATCTGACATCTTCGCACTTGATAAAGCTTGTTACTTTCAATCCTCCTTCTGGAGGGTTAACTTTTACATGAAATGGAATACCTTTATCTTTTGAAGTGATTGGCAACACCACTACTAAACCAGATGCACCTTGATTAAACAAGTCTACTGATATTACCAGACAGGGGCGTTTTCCAGCTTGCTCATGACCTTTCACAGGATTCAGGTTAGCCAGCCAAACTTCACCTCTGACAATTTGCATCACTACTCCTCAATTCCATCAGCTACAGTTTGATCCCAAGTTTGCCTCTCTGCAAGCTCTTCTTGCCAAAGTGTTTGGTTTTGCCGTAAAGCAGTAAAAGCCTGGTTAGCTTCTGCTAAAAAAACGTATCTACGGTAATTCTCAATCGCTCTATCTAAAACCTTTTGAATTGATTCACCGGAGGTTTCTGCCAGTTTTAATAGAGATTGATGACTAGCTTCACTGATATTAACTGTCAACTCAGGCATTGCTCAATCTTTTAAGGACTACAAGGCATTGTAACCAAACCTCATCCAAATCTTTGCAGTTTGGTAGGAGAATTTTTAGTTCTGAGTTCGTGAAACTTAACATTTGCCAAAACTCTCGGTAGAATACATAAGCCTTATCCTTTTTCCTCACAATCATGGGCAATACTTTTGGGCATCTATTTCGCATCACTACTTTTGGTGAATCCCACGGCGGCGGGGTGGGAGTTGTAATTGATGGTTGTCCGCCGCAACTGGAAATCACCGCAGAAGAAATTCAGTTTGAGTTAGACAGAAGGCGACCAGGGCAAAGTAAAATTACCACGCCACGCAAGGAAGCAGACACCTGTGAGATTTTGTCTGGGGTGTTTGAGGGAAAAACTCTGGGAACACCGATTTCGATTTTGGTGCGAAATAAAGATACCCGTCCGCAAGACTATGACGAGATGGCGGTGAAATATCGCCCTTCCCATGCGGATGCAACTTATGATGCTAAATACGGAATTCGGAATTGGCAAGGGGGCGGTCGGTCTTCGGCACGGGAGACAATTGGTAGAGTTGCCGCAGGTGCGATCGCTAAAAAAATTCTCAGACAAGTTGCTAATGTAGAAGTGATTAGTTATGTCAAGCGCATCAAAGATTTAGAAGGCATAGTTGACCCTAATACTGTCACTTTAGAACAAGTAGAAAGCAACATTGTTCGTTGCCCTGATGAAGAATGCGCTAATCGCATGATTGAATTAATTGAGCAAACTGGCAGACAAGGTGATTCTATCGGCGGTGTGGTGGAATGTGTCGCCCGAAATGTGCCAAAAGGTTTGGGTGAACCAGTCTTTGATAAATTAGAAGCCGATCTTGCCAAAGCTGTGATGTCGCTTCCTGCTAGTAAAGGTTTTGAAATTGGTTCTGGTTTTGCTGGAACATTATTAACAGGAATTGAACATAACGACGAATTTTATATTGATGAAAATGGTGAAATTCGTACTGTAACTAATCGTTCTGGTGGTATTCAAGGCGGTATTTCTAACGGCGAAAATATCATTTTACGAGTGGCTTTTAAACCAACAGCTACTATTAGAAAAGAACAAAAAACAGTCACGCGTGAGGGTGAAGAAACACTATTAGCGGCAAAAGGCAGACATGATCCTTGCGTGTTATCCCGTGCAGTTCCAATGGTAGAAGCTATGGTGGCGCTGGTTTTGTGCGACCATTTATTGCGGCATCACGGACAGTGTCAGGTGTTGTAGTCAGTTTAATCAGTTTAAGGTTGCTTAAGGTTGCCAATCACCGGAAGCACATAGCTTTTGTCCGCTAACTAACTCAACAACTGCTTAACTTCCGGTAGATTGGGATTTTTAGACAGAGGTCTTCGAGTATTTTCGCCGACCAAGCATAAATCCAAAAATTACCAGCCCAAGTATCAACGTTAATAATAATGAAAACGTCCCTATTGTGTTTGCGTATGGTTTAATAAAATCCAACAATACAATCAGAACAAAAATTATCCATGATAATACAAATAAAATCGGAAAACTGGAAAATGGAAGCATCCTTAATAACCAGTTAGGAGGGGTGCCAGATATAGGTGGATGATTCTTATAGCGCTCTCCTATCCGTTCCACCCACCAGCCGCGCAAAATTTCTGTTTGAATTTCCGCAGCGCGAAGAGCAAGCCGTAAATAGAGACTTACAAAAATACCAGTGGCTGCTAATCCAGAAAGAAGATATTGATAAAATGCTCTCAACTCATATTGAACATCTGTTTTTGTAGAAGCTTGAAAAACTAAAGCAAAAGCCGCAAAAAGAAATCCTTGAGAAGTTAGCATCCATGTAACACGATGGTTAGTTAATTGGTCTTCATGCTCAATGGCAGAGCGAACACGTTTCCAATCCACAATCTCATCATCATGAAATTCATTCCATTGAACTCCATTGGGAAGTTTTCTCATACTAAATTTTCTCTCTAATCTCTAAAAATCAAGCTTTTCTAGACCAGTAATGTCTTTGCTTAAATACCTAATTATATAGAGATTTTTCCTCTTTACTTAAATTGAATTTGTTTAAGTAGCTGATTACCTTGGTCAATATTAAGTAGGGTGTATCACGGCTTTAGATCTGAAAGCACCCAAGAATCATGAATAACTGGGATTTTGCAATATTAATCTATGTTAATATATGTTCGTCGCATATAATTGACTGCTATTAGTCACATCTAATGGACTTTTTGACAATTTTAGGATTATTTGCTGGGGCATTAACTACCATCGCATTTTTGCCCCAAATGTTTAAAACCTGGAAAAGCAAATCAGCGAAAGATGTTTCTTTTGTGATGCTGATTACATTTATGAGTGGATTATTGTTGTGGTTAGTTTATGGCATTGCTTTACAAGCTTTACCAATTATTCTTGCCAATGCCATATCATTTATTTTTAACCTGATAATTTTATGTTTAAAAATTAGATATAAAGCAAATTAAATTAAACAGGTTAAATGTATCACTTATAGGATTAAATATGGCAAATTAAATCCATTACTAATTGTAATATTCCCCTCAGATTTCTCTGAGGGGAATTATTAATTATGAACTACTTGTGATGATTAACTAGAGATTAATCATCTTTTTCTACCATTAAATATTTAACTTCTTCAGGGGATATTTTGATTGTCTGACCATCAAATTTAGTCAGGGTAAAGAAATGATTTTCGTTAAAGGTAATTGACTGTTCTTGCAGCAAGCCAATTGCGATCTGTTCACCCAGTTTCAGGGACTCTGTATAGTCGCTGCGCCAGTGAACACCAGCAGCATCACGAGCAAGTGAAATGTTAGCTGCAACTTTGTTCAGTTCCCCTCCTACAGTTAGCTTATCTGCACCAACGCCATTATATGGAACTAACTCAGTCCCTTCAGCGTTAGGAACTACTGGCTGAGGTATTACCCAAGACTCATCAAACCAAGCTTTGAGAATGGTGACACAAGCACCAGCAACCGTAGCGTGTCCAGCACCGTAGGCAGGATGGGTGGGAGAACCTTCTGGGAAGGCCATTGGTAGCAGATAAGTACCGTAACGGCTATGAACTTTTTCTAAGGCGCTGGAGCGCAAAACTTCCTCATTAATGGGATATTTTGCACGTCCAGTCAATTGGTTGTGAACTAGTCCAGCAAATGCTTCAGGACGCAAGCGACGATGTACGAACCACTTTTGGAACCACACAGCTTTCAGAGCGCGGGTTGCTACTTCAGTGACAAGGCTGAGAATGTGAGGCCCACCAAAAGTACCGAACCCGATTTGAGTCTTAGAGTTTCTGTAGGGATTACCCTGATCTACGGGAGCATTTAATCCCAATAGAATTAGACAAGCATTGAGGTAAGCTTCGTAAAGTGCATCAACGTGGACATATTGACCGATGTCTCGCAGATTGCGAATATAACGAGGTGTGGGATCAAAAACATCTTGTTTAGCTGCACCACCATTCTGAATACTTAGCCAAGAGTTGTAATCTGTTAAGTAATCAATATTTGGCGCTACAGTTTTTTGCCTTTGAGAAATGGTAAGTGAACCGTAGGGAATATCTTTCAACAAAAATTGAGAAATGTATGGGCCTACTAAGTCACCAGGATAAATACCTCGAAAAATAGTAGCTGGGGTAACTTTTCCGTCAATTTTCGGCGCACGACAATCAGATAATTTTGATAAGTCACCTACTGCTTCTGCCACTAGGGGGTTATTTGTATATTCGGTAAAGTTAATATCCCGTAGTAGCGCCATCCAGTAAAGTTCTACCATTTCCCCAGAGTTTTGCGCTGAGTCAATGCGAGGCGCTGGGGGTATGGCGAGTGCATGGCCGTCGGGGCCTTGTAAATCAAAACCTAAACCTGCTTGGGGGTTGGTCAATTTACGACCGCCACCTAACTGAATAGCTTCAAAGTCTTGTGGTTTGCCACTTTCGAGAGCTTTGAGTAGAGATTGATAAGCTTCTGGTTGGACTTCTCCTAGTTCGTTATGTGGCAAACCTTTAGAGAAGTTGGCAATATAGTTAGGTTTTCCATTTGCACCGCGATAATCTTGTTCTTCTCCATTACAAATATGCTCGGCAGCACCTCGGTTAAAGGCTATTTGTGATGCTTCACGGCGAATTCTGCGAGATGATCTCCGGCGCTGTTTATTGTTTTCGGGGCCTAGTTCTTGACATTCTTGGCGAGAAGGGCGCTCTTTATTGTCGTTATTCATGATAAGTTCTCCAGTAGATTTAATTTGTTTGTGCGAGTTAATTGATCACAAATATTCCTGTAAATATTGATAAACTTATATTTGCCAATAATGGTTAAAGCAAACCTCAAATATCTAATTATGTAGAGGTTTTAAATGATTTATGTCAATTCAGATATGGCAATATTTTTGTCAATATTTCAGGTAGTACTTGATGAATAAACCATACTTGTGACAGCGAGCAAAAGTAATTTCTTTTGACTTATGAAACTAGTGTGTTTTATTCACATCTATATCTACTGTTTATCTTTGAACCATTTCGGAAATGAAGATGATTTTTCTAATTTTTTAATATTTAGAGTTTGTATAACATCGGAGAGTAATTTTTGCTGATCAATTGGATAAAAGGTATAGCTACAAATTTGAAATTAGCTATTTCAGATAAAATTGTGATGAAAATATATATCAAAAGATAGAGGCACAATTACTTGTACCTCTGCTAGTAAATTTATGGAATTGAGATTTTTAGCACCAGCTATAGCTTTTGATTAATCAAGAACGGCGCACATTTAAACAACACCATTCTTTCTTCTTCCATAGTGCAGCCACAACCCAACCATGTTTTTCTAATACATCTGCAACAGATTTTGATTGCTCTAATAAAATGCCGCTAAAGATAGCCCAAGTGCTAGGTTTAGCGATCGCAGTTATTTCGGGAACCAATTGAATAATCACGTCAGCTAAGATATTACAGACGATGCCATCTACTGGTTTCTCGATAATTTTGCTCAAAACATCTACACTACCTTCGGCGGGAATCAGGCGTTCTAGGCTCACGTTATTGAGAGCGCAGTTGCTAAAAGTTGATTGCACCGCTAGGGGATCATTATCCACCGCATAGACTTTTTCGGCACCTAGCAAAATTGCACCGATGGATAAAATACCAGAACCGCAACCGATATCTGCAATTATCACTGGTTCTCTTTCTTGATTCCCCACAAACGATTGGGGAACCTCACTCAAGCGCATTTCTAGGGCTTCTAAACAAAGTTGAGTTGTGGCATGATTCCCCGTACCAAAAGCCACACCGGGATCAAGGAGAATCACTAATCTGTCTGTTTCTGGCATTGGTAGCCATGCAGGGTTAATCAAAAAGCGATCGCCAATTTCCTGGGGTTGCCAATATTGCTTCCAGCTACTCGCCCAATCTTCTTCATCTATTAATTGCCAATGCAAGCTAGGCGCAGACATTCCTACACACAAAGCATCTTGGCGCAACCGTAACGCCAATGCGGCCAAATCTAATAACTGCGCTTGAAATTGCGGTAAGTAAGCCTTGACTAACGAAGAATTTCCTTTGCGTTCACTTGCTGTCCCCCGACTACCAAAATCTTCCAGTCGCCAAAAGATAGAATCTTCTAGCTCTGGTTCACATAAAATTTGCAGTTCCCACCAAGTGTTTGCCATAAAAAAGTTAAAAGTTTAAAGGCAAAAGGCAAAAGAAATAGAGTTCTTTTTACTTTTGCCCTTTTACTTTTGCCTTATAAAGTTACTGTATACGCGTCTCGAATTCCCTGTACTTTGGTGATTTCAGCCAAAATGCCATCGGGTAAGGGGTCATCAATACTCAAAGCCATTACCGCATCACCCCGGACGATTTTCCGTCCTACCTGCATACTAGCAATGTTGACGTTAAAACTACCGAGGAGAGAGCCGAGTTTACCGATAATCCCTGGCATATCACGGTGTAAGGTAAACACCATGTGTTTACTGGGTGGAACGTTAATTGGGAAGCCATCAACGTCTGTTAAGTGAATTTCTTTTTCACCTAACAAAGCACCTGTAACTGAGTGAGTACCTAAAGTACCTGTGGCTTCCAAACGCAGAGAACCAGCGTAGTCGCGCACAGAAGCATCTCTGGTTTCAATGACGCGAATTCCCCGTTCTTTGGCTTCGATGTTGGCGTTGACGTAATTTACCCGTTCCCGCAGAGCTTGGTGAAGTAGACCTTTTAAGGATGCTACTACCAAAGGCTGGCTCTTATTAGTTGCGAGTTCTCCTTGCAGTCTGACAGTTAGTGTTTCGACTCTACCACCAGCTAACTGACCGACCAAGTTACCTAAGGTTTCTGCCAGCTGCATGTAGGGTTTGAGTTCTTCTAAGACATCGGGGCCAAGTCCGGGAATGTTGACGGCGGAACGTGCAGGGAGTCCCAGTAGTACATCGCGGATTTGTTCAGCAACGTCAATGGCTACATTCACTTGAGCTTCTGTGGTGGAGGCTCCTAAGTGGGGGGTGAGGATGGCTTCTTTACCGAGCGATCGCAAATCCGATTCACCCAGAGGTTCTGACTCGAACACATCCAAGGCTGCACCAGCAATTTTACCTTCTTTGATGGCTGCGGCTAAAGCTGCTTCATCAATAATTCCACCGCGAGCGCAGTTAATAATCCGCGCGGTGGGCTTCATTTTTGCCAGAGTTTTGGCATTGATTAAATGGGTAGTTTCTGGGGTTTTGGGAATGTGGAGTGTGATGTAGTCAGCTTGCTGCATGAGCAAATCCAAGTCTACTAACTGACAGCCAATTTGCTCGGCTCTCTCGTTAGAGATAAAGGGATCATAAGCGAGTAATTTCATCCCCATTGCTTTAGCCACAGCCGCCACATGGGAGCCAATTTTACCTAACCCGACAATACCGATAGTCTTTTTGTAAACTTCTGCACCTACAAAAGTTTTACGATCCCATTCACCACGTTTAACAGAAGCGTTAGCATCAGGAATGTGGCGAGATAAAGACAACATCATTGCCAGTGCGTGTTCTGCCGCTGCGATCGTATTCCCTTCAGGAGAATTAACTACCACAATTCCTTTGCGTGTAGCAGCAGGCACATCAACATTATCCACGCCAACACCAGCACGACCAATAATTTTTAACTGTGTGCCGGCTTCAATAATTTCTTCTGTTACCCTTGTACCAGAACGAATCATTAGCGCATCGTAATCACCAATAATTTCAATTAATTCTGCGGATTTTAGACCAGTTTTGACATCAACAGTAGCAACTTGGGATAAGATGTCAATCCCAGCTTGGTCAATAGGATCGGAGACGAGAACCTTGGACATGATTACTTCATTTAAATCTATAGGTTTTGCTGCACAAGACTTTTTAGTTTAGTCTTTATCCGCTGCAATTCAGCAAAAATATTCGCTTACTATCAACTTAGATTGCCATCAACTTAGATTGCCTAGTTTGTGCTGTTGATATTAGAGTGTCAGGTAAAACAAGAAAGCGACTGGCGCAGGCGGGGGGATCAGAATAAATATTTTGATACTTCTTAGACATCTTCTGAAAACAACGTCTATGGAGCAATCCAAAATCCAAAATTTCAAATCTAAAATCGTCTGAAGCTGCCTCCTAGTCTCTGAAAATCAATGGCTGTTATTACATCCTCTGGTAAATATAAACCAATAAGAGAGCCAAAAAACTAATATATTTATTAATCGTTAAGACTTATGATACAAGGGAGTAGGAAGTATAAAACGTTCCGCCTGTAAGCTATAACCTATAACCTGTTAATCCGAAATCGCTATAATTCTGGTGAGGATATTGGCGTGGATTCATCGAGTAAAGCCCAGTGTCCGTAAGTTTTGGGGAAACCAGCTATGTTAGAGTACAACTTGCCGAAGTACTTGCCCTCTGCTGAAGAACTACCAGATTCTGATGAAACTCCTGTGGATAATGAACTGCAAGAATTAATACCAGGGTTACTCAAGGCTATTCTGTTAATACTTTGGTCTGAAAGGATGGACTGGTTATTTGGCATAGATATGGGTATTTATTATGACCCTGATGAACCACCAATTGTCCCAGATGGATTTTTGAGTTTGGGTGTAGAACGGTTCTATGATGAAGAACTGCGTCCTAGTTATGTGCTTTGGGATGAAAATGTTCTGCCAATTTTGGCTTTAGAAGTAGTTTCGCAAAATTATCGTAAAGAATACACCGATAAATTAAATAAATACCAGGATTTAGGTGTACTTTATTATGTGATTTATTCTCCTCGTCGTCGCCGCAAACCTCGTTTAGAAGTACATAAATTAGTTAATGGTAAGTATCAATTACAGCCAGGAAATCTTGTTTGGTTAGCAGAAATTGGCTTAGGAATTGGTTGTGAACGAGGAAATTACTGTGGATTAACTAGAGAATGGCTTTATTGGTATAACGAAGCCGGGAACAGATATCCAACACCAGAAGAACAAATTAAACAAGCACAAAAACGCGCGGAATTAGCAGAGCAACGCGCTCAACAACTAGCAGAACAATTAAGAGCATTGGGGATAGATCCACATACTCTGGATTAAGAGTTTGTTTAGAGCATAATTAATCGATATTCATAATATTTAATATGTTTCAAGTTATCCAATCTGAAAATATCGGACTTGCTTATTTAGAGGAAAGATTTAGTCTACAACTTTCAGAAGATGAAAGATTATTCACAGAATGGTTAGAGGATTTACTGGAAGTTACAAATTTAGATACACAATATTTAGATAGGGTCAAAGCTAATTTTTTAAGTTTAGTTAAGCGCCCGCCAATCTTAGAAAATGCTGTCAAAATGGTGATACTATCCCCACTATTAGATTTGGCGGGGTTTTATCGTGAACTATTTGTGATCGCCACTGAAGAATCGATAGAAATTAATGAATTATATAAAGTTCTGCAAATATTAAAAAAGCTTAGTCAAGTTTTAACTTAATTTATGTCTAATCGTCCGATTTATCTTGATTGCCATGCTACTACACCTGTAGATGAAAGAGTATTAGCAGCAATGTTGCCGTATTTCACCGAAAAATTTGGCAATCCTGCGAGTATTAATCATGTTTATGGTTGGGAAGCCGAAGCGGCTGTGAAAAAAACGCGAGAAATATTAGCAGCAGCAATTAACGCCACACCCGAAGAAATTGTCTTTACCAGCGGTGCAACAGAAGCGAATAATTTAGCCGTTAAAGGTATAGCAGAAGCTTACTTTCAAAAAGGTCAGCATATTATTACTGTTGCAACAGAACATAAAGCAGTTTTAGACCCTTGCGAGTATCTCAAAAGTCTGGGTTTTGAAATTACAATTTTGCCAGTTCAAAAAGATGGACTGATTGATTTAAATCAATTAGAAACAGCCTGTCGTCCAGAAACAATTTTGGTATCTGTGATGACGGCGAATAACGAAATTGGCGTATTGCAGCCTTTAGCAGACATTGGCAAAATTTGCCGCGATCGCAATATTATTTTCCATACAGATGCCGCCCAAGCTATTGGTAAAATTCCCTTAGATGTGCAGGCAATGAACATCGACTTAATGTCGTTAACTGCTCATAAAGTATACGGGCCAAAAGGTATCGGTGCATTGTATGTCCGTAGACGCAACCCCAGAGTCCAACTTGCACCCCAACAACATGGCGGTGGACATGAACGGGGAATGCGTTCGGGAACTTTGTACACACCGCAAATTGTTGGTTTTGGTAAAGCTGTAGAAATTGCTTTAGCAGAACAAGCAACAGAAACTGCACGCCTGACGCAATTAAGAGAAAGTTTATGGTTACAACTGTCGCAGTTAGAAGGACTTCACCTCAATGGACATCCCACCCAGCGGTTAGCAGGAAACTTGAATATCAGCGTGGCGGGAGTTGATGGTGCTGCATTATCTCTGGGATTGCAACCAATCATGGCAGTGTCTTCCGGTTCGGCTTGTTCTTCGGCAGTTACCGCACCTTCTTATGTTCTCACAGCCTTGGGGAATTCTGAGCAACTAGCTTATGCTTCCGTGCGGTTCGGCATTGGACGATTTAACACTGCTGCGGAAATTGATATAGTGACAAAACATGCGATCGCCACCATTCAAAGTTTACGCAAACAAAAAACCTTGGTGTAATGAGATCGCCTAATCTAAAGCACTTACTCAGACTTTACATCATCTACTTGCCAGACCCTAAAAGCCTATGTTATTAAAAAGGAGGCACAATACTCAAAATTAACCCGTTGTTTTCCCCATAGTTCTGGGAAAATAACCCCTAAAAATACTTGAGACGCGGCTGCTGAACCCATGTCTCTGCAATCAATTTAAAACAAGGGTCTTTTTTTAGACTCTTATGGAGTTTCATGCAGCCCAAAAATCTTCAACGTCTCCTGCGTGCTTTATCACGACAAGGGTTAGATGTCAATTATGTCAATGGAATTTATTCTGTCCGTTTAACTAATTCTCCCGATGCACCAGCGGCAGAAGTGTTGCTACCAGAAGGCTTTCCTGTCGAAGCTAAGGCGCTTAAGCAACTAGCTAATTTAGCAAATGTGCGCCACCCTAATGGCGGGTGTGTCTGTCGTGCCTGTGCTACACCTGATTTTCACCCTGGTGATGCGGGTATTGCCATTGGTTCTGTAGTCGAAACTATTGGTCAAGTCATCCCCGCTGCTGTGGGTTCTGACATTAACTGTGGAATGCGGCTGCACGTTGCCGATTTAACCATTGATCAATTTCTCTCCCAGCGGGACTCATTCGTAGAACAGATGAAGGGGGATTACTTCTTTGGTACGAGGGATGTCACCATGACCGCGCAAACTATGAAAGCCTTGTTTCAGTATGGTGTTCTTGGTTGGTTGGATGATATGTTGAACCAGCCGACAGGTAGTTTCGTCAAGTCAGACTTGGAGCAAATTTCCCAGGAAAGCGAACGCATTTTTTTAGGTGGTGCAATGGATGGTGAGTGGAATTTAGCACCAGAAGAATTAGTTCCCGATACTGGACTAGTAAGGGATGGAGGACTCGCAACCATTGGTTCTGGCAACCATTTTGTCGAAGTGCAACAAGTTGAGCGAATCGAAAATCGCGCTCTGGCTTATGCTTGGGGAATCAGAGAGGGACAATTAGCCTTTATGATTCACTCTGGTTCGCGCAATGTGGGTAAGTACATTGGTGGAATGTGGCGAGACCGGACTAAAGCAATTTGGCCGAAAGGTTTGAAGTATCCAGAATCTCAGATTTTTCCTTTGTCTGTGCATTCCCACCCGGAACTAGTTGCTAGTTATCTCAAAGCCGAGGCGACTGCTGCTAATTACGGCTTTATCAATCGCCTGTTATTAGCAGAACTGCTACGTCTGCGTTTGCGCGAAGTTTACGGTGATGTGGAAGCGCCGTTAATTTACGACTTACCTCACAATATTACCTTACCCGAAAGTCAAGGATGGGTAACGCGCAAAGGTGCTTGTCCCGCTTATCCAGGACAACCCGTAATTATTCCTGGTTCAATGGGCGCTTACTCTTATCTGATGGTAGGAAAAGGCAATCCAGCTTTTTGTAATTCAGCCTCGCATGGTGCTGGCAGACTACGCAGCCGATTTGACTTGAGTCGCCAAGGTGCATCTCAAACCGAGTCAGAACTGGGATTAACTGGTGTAGACTGCATTACCTTGCGTGAAGAACGCCGAATAGAAGAAGCACCCGCAGCCTATAAGCCAATTCAGTCAGTGATTGATGTGCAGGTAGAGGCGGGAATGGTGGACGTTGTAGCAAGGTTGAGTCCAGTGTTGACCTTTAAAGCATAAGTGCGTAGGCGTAGCGAGGTACAGCAAAGTTCTAAATTTCTATTTCAGATATACTCAAACCTGTTAACCTAGCTACTTGTTCTACTGTCATCCCAGTTTCAAGTAAGTTACGTGCAGTTTGGAGTAATTGAGATTCTGCTTTCTCTGCGCGTTGGCGTTCTTTTTCTGCGCGTTGGCGTTCTTTTTCTTCAGGAGTGGGTAATAATTCTCCGGCCAAACTTGCCCAGCGCAACCAAATAGCATCAATACCTTTATAATTTCCTTGCCACAATTGCAATGCTAAACCTAAAGATTGACTCACCAACTGGTTTTGACGATTGATTGTAATGGGTTGATAAACACCTTTTTCGTTAGAGAAACCTGCCAAATCATCAGGGTTAAAAGGGTCATACCAGAAATATTCTGGTACACGCATTTGATTTTGATAAATCAGTTTTTTCTCATTTTTGTCTGCTGGCGCTGTGCTGTCAGAAAGTAACTCAATTACGACATCTGGTGCTTTACCTTCTTCCCAAACTACCCAACTGCGACGTTCACCTTTTGGAACTCCCAACACAGCAAAAAAATCTGGCCCTTTAAAATCTTTGTTTCGCACCTGTGCCAGACTGTAATAAACAAACATATTTCCGCCAACAAACCCATCCTCTCTTTGTTCCAACCAAGGAATTAAAGCATCTATCAGCAAATCCATTTGGGTTTTATGCCGCGCGCTTTCCATTGGTACACCGTCATCATAGGGAAGTTCTGCTTGAGTGGGTGGAATTTGAATATCTGGTGTAGCTAGGGTAGTGTCTGACATAGCTTTTCACCGATGAGTAATTGTTGCGGGTATTTTTATATTAATTGATGGTCAAAATTTTTCGATCGCGATCGCACTTTCCCAAATCAAAAAGGGTGGGACTCTCCCCACCCCGACGATTAATAACCTAAAGCCTCAGCCGTTTTCTCTTTATCCAATTTGAACATCAGCACACCCAAAGGTGGTAGACACAAATCTAGAGAATAAGGACGATTGTGCATTGACCAATCATCTGTCCACTTACCACCTAAGTTGCCCATATTACTACCACCATACTGACGAGCATCACTATTAAACAACTCGGTATAAAATCCTTTTTCTGGAACACCGATGCGGTAATGCGAATGAGGTTGGGGTGTAAAGTTACAAATCACCACGATAAAATTGTCAGAATCTTTGTCGCGGCGGATGAAGGAAACCACGCTGTGACGGTTGTCGCTACAATCAATCCAGTCAAACCCTTCTCTGGCAAAATCTTGGGTGTATAAAGATGGTTCAGAACGGTAGAGTTGGTTGAGTTCTTTAAAGAATTGCTTTAATTGTTGATGTGGCTCAAATTGTAGCAATTGCCATTCCAAATCAGCCCAGACATTCCACTCACTCCATTGTCCAAATTCCATGCTCATAAACATGGTTTTCTTACCTGGGTGAGCAAACATATAGGTAAATAAACAACGCACATTGGCCATTTTCTGCCATCTATCACCAGGCATTTTACCAATCATGTTGCTCTTACCATGCACCACTTCATCGTGAGACAAGGCCAACATGAAGTTCTCGCTGTGGTTATACCACATACTAAAGGTGATGTTATTTTGGTGGAATTGGCGGAACCAAGGATCCATGCTGAAGTAATCCAGCATATCGTGCATCCAACCCATATTCCATTTCAAGTTAAAACCTAGACCGCCTGTGTAGGTTGGCCAAGAAACCATTGGCCAAGACGTTGATTCTTCTGCAATGGAAAGCACGCCTGGAAAATAACTAAAAATTAGGTGATTTACTTGACGTAAGAAATCCGCCGCTTCTAAGTTTTCTCGACCACCGTATTGGTTAGTTACCCATTCACCCTCTTTACGGCAATAGTCGAGATATAGCATAGAAGCCACAGCATCCACACGAATACCATCTATGTGATATCTATCGAACCAAAACAGGGCATTTGCGGCTAAGAAATTCCTGACTTCGTTGCGATTGTAATTGAAAACCAGAGTTCCCCACTCTTTATGTTCACCTTTGCGGGGGTCTGCGTGTTCATATAAGTGAGTACCATCAAAGAAAGCTAAACCATGTCCATCTTTGGGGAAGTGTCCAGGAACCCAATCAACAATTACTCCAATCCCATTTTGATGACATTGGTCAACAAAATACATAAAATCTTCCGCACTACCAAACCGGGAAGTAGGTGCATAATAACCAGTAACTTGATAACCCCAAGACCCATCAAAAGGATGTTCGGCAATGGGTAATAGTTCGACATGGGTATATCCCAAATCCTTAACGTAGGGGATAAGTCGGTCTGCTAATTCTCGATAAGTTAAAAATCGCGCACCTGGCTTGAGTTCCGAAACAATAACTACAGGCTCAGTTTCACCGTTTGGCAGTGTAGGTGGTTCAGCACTAGAAGCGTGTAACCAAGAACCTAAGTGGAGTTCGTAAACAGAGACAGGTTGGGTTAAGGGATCAGCGTGACGACGCTTTTCTATCCAGTCTTCGTCATTCCATTGATATGAACTTAAATCAGTAACGATCGATGCTGTTTTTGGGCGGGGTTCTTGCTGAAAAGCAAAAGGATCAGATTTTTCGTAAATGTGTCCTTCAAAATTTTTAATTTCATATTTGTAATGTGCCCCTACCCCGATTTCGGGAATGAATAATTCCCAAACCCCTGTAGAGCCTTTACGCATTTGATGTTTGCGTCCATCCCACAGGTTGAAATCTCCCAGCAAAGAAACGTTACGGGCGTTAGGGGCCCAAACAGCAAAATAAACACCTTTCACACCGTCGATTTCGGTGGCGTGCGCTCCTAATTTTTCATAAATTCTATGATGGTTGCCTTCTGCAAATAAATGCAAGTCAAATTCGGTCAAGCCCGGAGAACGAAAAGCATAGGGATCGTAAATGACTCGCTCATGTTCCCCTTCTTGAATGCGTAACTGGTAGTTGGCGAGTTCTGGGGTTTCAATCGTACATTCAAAAAAATGGGGATGATGTACGGGTTGCATTGGGTATTCTTGGCGTTCTTGGGGAACGATTACCCAGGCTGCACTTGCGTTTGGTAAGTAGGCGCGTACAGCCCATACTTTTTTACCATTTTGTTCTATGGCATGAGAACCGAGTATTTCAAACGGATCGTGATGTTGATTCCAAACAATGCGGTTAACCTGTTCCTGAGCGATCGTGGCTATGGACATGAAGCTACCTGTGTTGAATAAAGTGATTAACTAAAGCTACTTTTTTAATATCTATATATATTCTTTACATTTATTTGCAATTTATCGCCACCGTTATAGTACATCAGATAGGCACAAGGGGGATAAGGGGTGATCACGTTCAGTCTCAGAAAATATCTGTTGAGCTAGGGAAAGATAAAAGGTAGAGATTTTGACATTGTGTACTGAAAACTAGGGTTTTCCGTTACAAGCTAGGAAAAGTACCAGAAATGATGATTATTTACGTAAATTAATAGTTATAACGCTGTATTGTCTCTCAAACTTTTGGAAAATATCTGTAAGATATTGATTACACCGCTACTTACGAGTAGGTGTATGTAATGAGCAAGGAACAGCAGGTACAACTACCGTCGAAAATCTACGCTGAAGCGATTGTTCGTTCAGTCAGTGGGGAATCGTTGTTAAATTCTTCAAGCCGCGTCACTAGTGAGAATGTGGCTCAATTTTATGCGGAACCAAACCGACTCAATGCAGCAGTGCAACGCTTACAGACAGCAGGCTTTGAGATTTTAGATGTGGGAAAAACATCAATCAGTATAGCTGCCGATGCTGAGGTTTATGAGCGATCGCTCCACACAACTCTAGAGACAGTGGAAGTTCCCGTAATCAAGGAGATAGTTGGAGAAACAACAGCTACATTTATCAATGCGATCGATGATAAGCCCTTTGGTGAAATTGATACATCACAAACCAGTTGGGATCATCTATTAGACGGAATTGCCATCAATGAACCAGTTTTTTACTTTCGACCCCCGACTCCTGCGGAGTCTCCACCAGAAACAACTACAAAATATTTGCGTGTACCAGAAGACATAGCTCAAGGATTAAATGCCAGTGTAGCCCATCAACAAGGCATCACAGGTAGAGGTGTCAAGGTGGTCATGCTTGATACTGGGTGGTATCGTCATCCATTTTTTAACAGGTATAACTACCAAGTCAATGTTGTTCTTGCGCCTGGTGCATCGGCTCCTTTGGCAGATGAGAATGGTCATGGCACTGGGGAATCTGCCAATCTGCTGGCTGTGGCTCCTGATGTTGAGTTAACGATGGTTAAAGCTGATGTTTTCACAGCCCCAGGCAAAGTAAAGAACGTCAACGCTGTTGCTGCTTTTAAGAAAGCTGTTGCCCTACGACCAGATATTATTACTTGCAGTTGGGGCTGTGATCTGAGCGATCGCAAATTTTCTCCCTTTAATCAAGCCTTAGCTGTAGCCATTGCTGATGCCGTGCGTCGCGGAATTATCGTCATTTTCGCGGCGGGGAATGGTCAATGGAGCTTTCCATCTCAGCACCCAGATGTGATTGCAGCAGGAGGTGTTTATCTGCATCTAGATGGACTGTTGCAAGGCAAGTTAGAAGCAAGCAATTACGCCAGCAGTTTTATCAGTCCGATTTATCCAGGGCGAAGGGTTCCCGATGTCTGTGGGTTGGTTGGGCAGCGTCCCTATGGAGCCTATATTATGTTACCTGTTCCGCCTGGGAGCGAGAAAGATCAGGTACGTTCTTTATTTGATGATGGTACTAAATCTAGTGATGGCTGGGCTGCATTTAGCGGGACTTCAGCAGCAGCACCGCAGTTAGCTGGTGTTTGCGCCTTGATGAAACAGCTTGATTCAGGATTATCTCCAGCAAAAGTCAAAGAAATTTTACAGCAAACAGCCCGCGATGTTGTGGAAGGTTATGGTCATCCAAGAACGGGAGGAAATCGGGCGCGTGCAGGCCCAGACTTAGCCACAGGTTACGGATTAGCTGATGCTTATCAAGCAATTCAGGCTATTAGGAATTCAACTTTTAGCAAAATACAAAATCTATCAAATCTATTCCCAACGCCTCAATTAATCACTACGCAAAGGAGCGAACAGGAAATGTATCCTAAAGTTAAAGCAAAGCTTGACGAAATTCAGATTAGACTTGATGAAATTCTGGCAACAGAGTTTAAAGATTTAATAGAGGATGTTGAACTGAGAATTACTGAAGCTAATTTTGTACCTCGTTCATCCCAATCAAGAGCAATATTAGCTCTTATGAAATTGCTTATAGATTTACCTCAAGATTTAACTCCTGAATTGATAGAAAAAAAACACGTTCTTGCAGCAGAAAGCCTGATAAGAATGCAGAGGTGTCAGGAATTAGCCACACAAGTCTTAATAGCAGCGATAGGAAGTAAAAAGCGAGAAATCCCAGAATTAGCTACAAAAGCTTTAGGAGAGTTTGGTGTAAATGAATTTCAAAAATCTTATAAATGCGATGAATCTAGTGATAGACAAGAAATGCTACTTTTGGATCAGGTTTGTGGGGAAAATGGAAGGTGTATTCAAGATCCTAATGGAAAATACCGTTTTGTCCCAACAAATGGAAACGGTTCTATGGGTTCATTTCCTGAATCTTACCAAGATTGTCTAAAGCGACTTGGCAATCGTCAAAATTGCGAATAAGGTAGAATTAAACGTATTAAAAATTACTCATTTTTAAGTCTTTCACAATCTCTATTTTCAATTTTGTTGCTAATTGCAGCTAGGTTTTGTGGTAGTTTAATTCCACAAAGTAAAGCTTCTCGAATTTGTTGTTCATCGAGTCCGATAACGTTGTTTAAGTTTACATTTTTGAAGATTGCATTTTTTAGTTTTGTATTTTTGAAGTTTGCAGATTCGAGATCAGCTTCCTCAAAATTAGCTGACTCCAGATTAGCATTCTGTAGATTAGCACTCCAAAGTATAGCTTTCTTGAAATTAGCACCTACCAGAGATGCGTTTGTAAAATTAACTCCTATCAAATTAGAGTTGTCAAAGTTTGCACGATTAAGTTCAGCATCTTGAAAAATTGCTTTGTCGAGTATGGTATTTGTAAGTTGGATATCGTTAAGGTTCTTATGACATAGAAAAATACTAGTGAAGTTATTTTTATATCCACTTTTTTTCATATACTCTAATAAACTTTTGAGGATTGGAGTCGGATTACAGTCTCTTCTGGCAAGAATCGATTCTGTCCAACCTAATATGGAGAAGTGAACAATTGTCAGAGTGCCAATTATGGGGAAGATTGCAAAAAGTGCCATTAACTTAAAAATGCCTCGCCTTTGTTTCCGCCAACTTGCCATCACGAAATCCTTTGCCAAACTTGAGAGTGCAGTTTCCCGATAATCTTTTTGGGCTTGCATAAACTCTCTCGCATCGCGCAGTGGACGACCTTGAAGAACATATTCTTGAGATTTATCCTTATCTATCCAGTCTTCCGCAGCTTGCTCGATTTTGCGTTTCTTGCGAAGATTTTCTTGGCATTCAGTTAACCATTCTTGCAGTTGTCCCCAATTGCGAATCATCGCTTCGTGGGCGACTTCAATCATTTCACCAGACTGTTCATCTGAGAAGGTGGCTAAGAAACGCACTCCAGGCGCAGCAAAACGATTAATAATAGCCCGAACAGTTGTGGCTTCTTTTTCATCAGCAATCAGTTCTGACAAAGCAGCACGGCGACGGGTGTTTTTTGTGCCTTCCCCTATTTGTACCAATGCAAGAAAAATCCGTCGAGCGATCGCTTGCTCTTCCGCATTCAAAGATTTATACAGGCGTTGTGCTTCTTCGGCCAGTGCGCCACCTACACCACCAATATTTTCTAGGGTTTCGGCTGGATCAACATCGTTTTGCAAGCCTTCCCAAATCCGCGTCAGGGTAAATTGTAATAAAGGTAAAGCCTCTCGCCCTTCGGTTTGTTCTACTAGAAGTTGAACAACTGCACTGTTTAACTGATATCCAGCTTTTGCTGCTGGTCTGACAATAGCAGCTTCTAAATCTTCTGGCTGCATAATTGGCACGAGAAACCCTTGCTCTGAGAAGAGTTTGTTGAGGCGTGGGTGTTGTTGGGTTTCGCCTAAAAAGTCACTCCGTAATGTCAAAATCACAGATACTCGTTTTGAAGGTTCTGCTGCTGCACACAGCAAGTTTCCGACAAAGGCATCCCGTTCTGCTTTATCTTTACAAAGTGTGTAAACTTCCTCAAACTGATCGACTAAAAGAATTAAGGGAGAGACAGCAATATCAGGAAAAACATCAGCAATGCGGCGCAAGCCATCATATTCTTGATGATTGTTTTGCTGGGTAAGTTCTTGGGCAAATTCCCGCGTCTTACTCACTGGGGTGGGATCATTAGTTGTAACCCTCGCCAACATAGCGGCGAGAGACTCAAGGGGGTGGCTTCCTGGTACGAGTACCACCAACCGCGCCTGATTACTTCCTGGTAATGGTTTAGCCCCCAATTTAGGGATTAGCCCAGCTAAGGCTAGTGAAGATTTTCCTGAACCTGATGGGCCATATATAGGTAGCACCTGCACCGCAGATTCATTGTCATGCAACTCACGAAATCTCTGCCATAGTTGCTCAATTTGCTTGTCTCGTCCGAAAAAGCGATCGCCATCCGTTTCTCGAAATGCTAATAAACCTTGATAGGGATTTGCACCAAGCTTATTTGTAGGCGGTTGGGAAGTTTCTAACTCAGTTCGGACTTGCGAAAGATAGACTGTGAGTTGACCGATGGCCATTCCACCAATCATCTGCGCGATCGCTTGTCCAGAATTACTGCCAAAATCCTGCTGAATTTGATTAGTGGAGTTAGAAGGGGAAAGTACATCACTATCTGAATGATTTTCCATAGTGCGATCGCACTCAATTTATTTTTGATTAAAAATTCACTCCACCCTGAATATTGCCGTCAATCCTACCAATCGCCTTACTATCAACCATTTGTCCAATGGCCTGTCCTTCATTATGGGTGACGGTTTGATTGATTTGAACTCCTGATGCTGTTGGCTGTTCTTCTTGCAAGATTTTGCCGATTTCCTCAGCCAAATTTGGATTTTCTTTCAACAAGATTTCTAGTTCTTCTTGAAAGACGGCTTGACGGGCTGAACTTTCAGGTTTGGCGGCTACTTGCTCGGCTGCTACCTTTAATTCGTCTTTGGATTCAACTTTAGTGCCTAGTTTCGACCAAACTTTCTTGGCCTTTTCCCAGATATCGGGAGCAATATTCTCTGCTGCTTTTTCTGCGGTTTTTTCGGCTGCTATCCCACCTAATTTCAGCAAATAGGGTAAGCAGGGAGCTAGTAATTTAGTCAGAAATACAATATCCATCTATGCACCTCATCTAATATCCGAATCCGCAATGTTGTCACGTTTGGCAGTCAAATTAGTTTGTTATCTATATAAGAATTCAGCTACTCGTCAAAGTTTTATGCAGTACCATTGCCATTTTCTCTAATTGGGCGATCGCTAGTACAAGCTCATGGTATCAGTATAATCAACAGTATTAGGATATCAAGTTTGTATCCCAGTTAGATAGTCAATAACTACAAATCTAAAAATGGGAATAACTGAAGCAAAGCATTACGTATCCGCAGCAGAAAGACTGTTTGCCGCAGATTGGTGCTTAATTTTGGCGGTGGAACTTTTTGAAGTTGTGCTTGTAGTTCTACGTATTCGGCAGCACTTACGGGTTTGCCATCAATGGGCGATCGCGCCTCTATAATAATTTCTGTGCGTAATATCTCTTCTGGAATGTCTTCCGGCGGTGGTAAGGCCATAACGGCTGATCCCCAATGGCTGATTAACCACACACCCACACTAGAGGTAATACTCAAAATTCCCAATATTATTCGCTTGGTAGATTTTACTTTTCCCATCTCATCACCCTAAAGTCAAAATCAAGCTGCTAAAGAAAAGAAATACTAAGTGAACTACCTACACTGACCTGACGGTAAAATGTAGGCTTCCAACTTCGCAGAAGATTGCCGCATCTTAGATTTACGTCCGCGAATTGGTCTTACATCCTCTCCATTGGCGTTAGCCTCCCCCGTCCCAGAGGAGGACAGCATTCTGATACCCTCTGCTCTAATATTCTACTTGTGTGTACACCGTAGCCCTCTCTACGAGACGCTACGTGAACGCCTTACGGCATTGGTCGGAGATACAATCGTTGTCGCCCGCCTTATATCCTGCCACTGATTCGGAGTACCGAATGAGCGTGGGGGACTTACGGCGTTTGAGTTAAATCTTGCCATTTAATTTTAATTTCTTGTTTTTTTGGCTTTGACTCATCTATGTTTTTGAATACTAGTCGTGATGATTGATGCAATTTTTACCCCAAAAATCGGAAATCTAGCTTTCCGGGTTTACATCCTACATTCCGCAGGTCTATCAGGTCA
>NZ_DF978430.1:0-1908 GCF_002897135.1 Nostoc cycadae WK-1
ATCATTTTTTTAGTGAAATGGTATTAGATGGAGCATCAGGTTCATCTTATATAGAAATTCCTGTTACTATTACCTCTAAAACTGTGAATGGAAAAGTGAAGCATTTTAAAGGTAGTTATACCTTGCGGCATATTAATGATATTCCCGGTTCAACTCTCAAGCAAAGGATGTGGCATATTTATTCGGCAAAAATTACTCAAATACATTAATCGTTTCTGTATATAGTGTGATTTTGAATGACCCCAGCATTATTGAGATTAATCATAATTGAAGATGTAGTTTTATCCAAATTTGCTTCTAAAGGAATGACTACTGTGTTATGAATACGCTGTGGGTCTCCAAATAAACATCGACATTTAAACTTTGTAGTCATGATTGGCAAAAAAGCAATTTTGGCATTTAGTTTGCCATGATAATTACCACATTCAGTGGCAGTATCAGGTGGAAAACAAGTCTGTTCATAAAGATAGAAAGTTTTAGAATAGCCTGGATAATTAATTACTTGCTTTAAGTTAAAATCAAATATGCCAGAAATTGCCAAAATATATAGCGCTAGTAAGAATATTCCACTGGATAATAATAAGTAAAGACCTAAAAAAATCCGCCTGTTGAAAATTGGCAATGGCTGGGGCTTTTTTAAAAATATAATACCTATTCCCAACGCTAGTAACCACATTCCCACAAAAATCGACCCTTGAGCAGTTTGCCAACTAGGAATGAAGGGGGTGTTAATAACTGCGATCGCTACAAATGGAGCTATTAACACAAATAGGAACTGTAAATTGCGGTGCTGCATAGCTGGATTTTTTCGCCATCATAGCCGATCTCATTAAGAAGTAAGGGGAGTTTAGACCTCATCAGCAAAGCTTTTGATATTCTCACTGCTCATAGGCATATTTAGATAGACAAAATATCTGCAATTTGAATGAGGAAAGCTCTGGCGGCTTAAGACAAAGTTTGTAAATACGCTAAAAATCGCTTTTCGGGGATTAAACAAGATGCAAACTTCCGTAAAACAAGACATCCAAATGAAATACAGACAATTAGGAAACAGTGAGTTGCGCGTTTCCGAAATTAGTCTTGGTTCCTGGTTAACTTATGGGGGTGGCGTAGAACAGCAAAATGCCGAGGCTTGTATTCACAAAGCTTTTGACGTTGGAATTAACTTTATTGATACTGCCAATGTTTACGCAAATGGTGGAGCGGAATCCTTTTTGGGAGAAGTATTGCAAGGAATTGAGCGTTCATCATATATCTTAGCGACCAAAGTCTTCTTTCCAATGTCAGCTACTGATAAAGGACTTTCAGCAGCCCAAATCCGCAAACAAATTGATGCTTCCTTACAGCGACTGCGTACCGATTACGTTGACCTGTACCAATGCCATCGTTACGATCCAAATACACCGTTAGAAGAAACAATGACAGCCCTGACTGAGGTAGTGCGTCAGGGAAAAGCGCGTTACATTGGCTTTAGCGAGTGGAGTCCAGAACAAATCCAAGCAGCGCTCAATTTAACTGATGTTGAACGCTTTGTTTCCAGTCAGCCACAATATTCTATGCTGTGGCGCAAACCGGAAGCACAAGTATTTCCCTTGTGTGCCGCTAATGGTATTGGTCAGATTGTTTGGTCGCCGTTAGCTCAAGGTGTACTTACAGGTAAATATCAGCCAGGACAAGCGCCACCGCAAGATTCTCGCGCTGCAAACGACAAGATGAATTCGTTTTTGCGGGAGGAGTTATTTAACGATCGCACTCTCACCGCAGTCCAAAAACTCAAATCAATTGCTCAAGACTTGGGTTTGAGTATGCCGCAATTGGCACTGGCTTGGATATTGCGAGATGAGCGTGTGTCTTCAGCAATTATTGGTGCTAGTCGTCCAGAACCTGACTTTTCCCGTTAAGTCTCTT
>NZ_DF978430.1:5483-36428 GCF_002897135.1 Nostoc cycadae WK-1
GCCTTTCAAGACTTAACGGGAAAAGTCAGGTCCAGAACAAGTTGTTGATAACGCTGCTGCATCAGGAGTGAAGTTAGATGCAGATATACTGGCTGCGATTGAGCAAATACTTACACCAGTTGTACAAAAGTGAGACAAATAGCTGCTTAGAGCGAACCCAAAAATTTTTTGCTGTCTTACCGGAAAGCATAGAACTGAAGATGTATTTAATTACATAGCAAATTTACTATGTGTAAACCGGGGATAAAGCTCTAAAATTCCCCTTCTTAAATCTATCTTTCCTTCTCTCTATCTGCTCTGGTTATCCGCCAGGGCAGTTTTAATTTTATTGGTAGACAGCACAATCAAATGAAATTGGCTGGCTTTTTGAATATGATAGCGATCGCCACCCATGCTTTAGCTTTATTTTGGTTCTTTATGCCAGACACTTAATCTATATCTTAAGTTAGCTAAAGTTGGAGAGTAGGCGATGGTAGTTCTGCGGTACTTGGTAATTTTGCTGACTTACATTGGTTTAGGAATGGGCTATTTACCCGGACTGCGGATGAATCGTGCCACCATCGCCCTTGTGGGTGCAGCGTTGTTGATGGCATTGGGATTACTTGATCTATCTGCGGCGTGGAGTGCTATTGACTATAAAACCCTTGTCTTCTTGTTCGGCATGATGATCATTAGCGCTAATATTGCAGCTTCGGGTTTTTTCCAGTTAGCTGTTGATTACACTATCCGTTATATCCACAGTCCATTCGGGTTATTAATCGGCTTAACTTTTGGTAGCGGCTTGCTTTCGGCGCTGTTTCTCAATGATACGATCGCCCTGATCCTCACACCGCTGGTAGTCGGCATCACTCAATTACTCAATCTCAACCCTATTCCCTACCTGTTAGCATTGGCTGGCGCAACAAATCTTGGTTCTGTCGCTACCCTCAGCGGCAATCCGCAGAATATTTTAATTGGTTCATTTTCTGGGATTAGTTATTTAGACTTTGCCCAAGCTTTGACACCACTAGCTTTCATAAGTTTGGTAATCCAAGTAGGTTGGTTATGGTGGTTGTATCCAGAGGTGCGATCGCTACGTCCTTATTTGAAAGTAGAACCACCACGCTACCGCATCTTTAAACCTTTGTTAGCCAAGAGTCTGCTAATTACTACTGGATTGTTAGTAGCGTTTTTGTTGGGAATTCCCACTGCTGAGACTACTCTAATTGCTGCCGGACTATTACTAGTAACACGCCGTATCAAGCCAGAGCGAACTTTGCAAAAAGTAGACTGGGATTTGCTATTGATGTTTTGTGGGCTATTTATCCTTACCGAGGGTGTACAGAAACTGGGTGTCCTAGAATCGTTTACCCGTTTTGTTAACGATCCCTTGAGCATTCTGGGAGTAACAGTATTGTTATCAAATTTAGTATCTAATGTGCCGGCGGTACTGCTGCTACATCACCTCATTCCCCATCCCAACAACCAAACTTGGCTACTGCTGGCGGCGGCTTCCACATTGGCAGGAAATTTGACGCTGTTGGGTTCTGTAGCCAATTTGATTGTAGCGGAGGCAGTTGCGAAGAAAGGATATCGGCTGACATTTGGTGAGCATTTGCGATTTGGACTACCGTTAACTGTGGTGACTCTGGTGCTTACCTATTTTTGGCTTTTTTAAACTGAGTGATGCAACTGCTCAAGGCGGTTCGCAGACATCACCCAAAAGTTACATTCTCAGTTCGTTCAAAAACTACCGAGAGATTATTTGCCGGCATTTTGTCAATTTGCTTCACGACAAGATTTTCTGTTTTAGCGGTGGCTATGACATCCTCTAAGTTACGCACACCCCATTCTGGATTTTGGGCGCGTAAATATTCATCAAAAGCTGCATTACTTGGGGCTGTATGTTCTCCGCCTTGTTTAAAAGGCCCATATAAATAGAAAATCCCACCTACAGGTAAGATGCGACCTGCACCAGCCACTAGTCCTAAACAAGCTGACCACGGTGAAATGTGAATCATATTAATATTAACGATCGCCGTAATTGGTGAAGTATTTAGCCAGTTGGTTGCTATTTCTTTCTCTACGACCCAAACTGGTTCTTTGACATCAAGCTCTAGGGGTGGATAAACATTTTGACATTGATAATGTTCAGTCCAGGCAGCTATACTGGCTCTGGCTTGGGGGTTAACATCTGTTGGCAGCCACATACAATTTTTGAATTTGGATGCAAAATAGACTGCGTGTTCGCCTGTCCCGCTGGCAATTTCCAAAACTGTACCACTCCCAGGCAATACTTGTAAAAGTACTTCGAGAATTGGTTCACGATTGCGCTCTGTGGCTGGGGCATATTGTCGTGCGTCTTGTGTTGTCATGGGGGTAATTTTACTAGTTTATTGCTTAAGTTAATTACATCATGTTTAATAATTTTCTTAAAATCCCTATGTAAACATTTTTAATTTTAAACTATTTTTTTGCTGATATCTGGGAATACTAAACAAAACCGCTTTCAATCTGAAAATAGTTATGATTAACACTCAAGTAAATATTCCCGGATATATAGTTAATGAGCAAATTTATGATGGGTTGAGAACTGTAGTTTACCGAGCAGTTAGAAAAATTGATAACCTACCTGTTGTTATCAAACTCCTGAAAAATTTTTATCCCAGCTTTAGCGAACTTGTCCAATTCCGCAATCAATATACTATTGCCAAAAATCTCAATTATCCTGGAATTATTCAAACTTATAGTCTAGAATCTTGCCAAAATGGTTATATATTGGTCATGGAAGACTTTGGGGGAATTTCTCTCAAAAAGTGGGGAGTAGAGAAAAACTCACTATTTCTTAAGGAATTTTTAGAAATTGCGATCGCACTCTGCAATACCTTAGATATTCTCTATCAAAATCGCATTATTCATAAAGATATTAAACCTAGCAATATTTTAATTAATCCTGTAACCAAAGAAATTAAATTAATTGATTTTAGCATTGCATCACTTCTACCACGAGAAACTCAAACCTTAGTTAATCCCAATGTATTAGAAGGAACACTGGCTTATATTTCTCCTGAACAAACCGGGAGAATGAATCGGGGAATTGACTATCGGACTGATTTTTATTCACTGGGTGTAACTTTTTTTGAGTTACTCACAGGTGAGTTACCATTTTCATCTAATGATGCAATGGAGTTAGTACATTGTCACATTGCAAAAATGCCTGCGCTATTGGGGAACAGAGAAGAGATTCCCCAGGTTATTTCTGAGATTGTGATGAAATTGATGGCGAAGAATGCTGAAGATAGGTATCAGAGTGCATTAGGATTGAAATTTGATTTAGAAAAATGTTTAACTCAGTTAAGAGAAACTGGTGAAATTCAAAGTTTTGAGATTGCTAGTAGGGATATGTGCGATCGCTTTATCATCCCTGATAAATTATATGGTAGAGAGGCTGAAGTAGAAACCTTACTTCAAGCGTTTGAGCGAGTTAGCACTGGCGCAACAGAAATGATACTGGTAGCTGGTTTTTCAGGGATTGGGAAAACCGCAATTGTCAACGAAGTGCATAAACCAATTGTGCGCCAACAGGGTTATTTTATTAAAGGTAAATATGACCAATTTAATCGCAATATTCCCTTCAGTGCTTTTGTCCAAGCATTCCGCGATTTAATTGGGCAATTTTTAACAGAAAGTGACATAAAAATTCAGCAATGGAAACACAAAATATTAGAAGCTGTTGGCGAAAATGGACAAGTAATTATTGATGTTATTCCTGAACTAGAAATCATTATTGGTCAACAACCACCAGCCATAGATTTATCAGGAATAGCAGCCCAAAATCGCTTTAATTTATTGTTCCAAAAATTCACTCAAGTCTTTACCAGTGCTGAACAGCCCTTAGTGATATTCTTAGATGATTTGCAATGGGCAGATTCCGCATCGCTAAAATTAATTCAGATATTAATGGCTGATACAGGTCGTCTGTTGATCATTGGTGCTTATCGTGATAACGAAGTTAGTTCTGGTCATATAATACTATTAACTTTGAGTGAAATTCAAAAAACATCAGCAACAATCCAAACCATTAATTTAACACCTTTAAACCAACTACAAACAAACTATTTAGTTGCGGATACAATTAAATGTCCAAAAAATTTAGCCTGGGATATTTCTGCATTAATTTATCAAAAAACTCAAGGTAATCCATTTTTTGCTACCCAGTTTCTTAAGGCATTACATCAAGAAAATATCATTAAATTTAATTTGGAGTTAGGTTGTTGGCAATGTGATATTGCACAAGTAAAAACTCAAGCAGTTACAGATGATATCGTAACTTTTATGGTTTTTCAATTGCGAAAACTACTGCCAGCGACTCAATATATATTGCAGTTAGCAGCTTGTATTGGCAATCAGTTTGATTTAGCAACTTTGGCTATTGTTCTAGAACAATCAGAAGTTGAAACAGCGGCGAATTTATGGGGAGCATTGCAAGAAGGATTGATTTTACCGATTAGTGATGTTTATAAATTTTATCAAGGAGAAGATAATCAGCAACTAGGGTTGTCAAATATCAACAAACAATTAGCTAAATATAAATTTTTACACGATCGCGTCCAACAAGCCGCCTATTTACTGATTCCCCATGAGCAAAAACAGACAACACACTATCAAATCGGGCGACTGCTGCTGCAAAAAATTGATCCAGCAGCAAGAGAAGAACGAATTTTTGAAATAGTCAATCAATTAAATCACGGAATTGCTTTAATTAACCAAC
Organism: Nostoc cycadae WK-1; assembly: GCF_002897135.1. Taxonomy (NCBI): domain Bacteria; kingdom Bacillati; phylum Cyanobacteriota; class Cyanophyceae; order Nostocales; family Nostocaceae; genus Nostoc; species Nostoc cycadae. Next base: position 10,234 of record NZ_DF978430.1, read on the forward strand.
AAACACAACGGGATGAATTAGCAGAACTTAATTTAATTGCTTGTCGCAAAGCTAAAAGTTCCACCGCCTATCAAGCTGCGGGCGAATATGCCGCAGTTGGATTATCTCTGTTAGGGGAAAAAGCCTGGCAGCAACAATATGAAATAACACTTGCCTTCCATGACTTAGCGGCAGAGATTGCTTCTTTATGCGGCGAATTTGAGGTAATGGAACAGTTGATTGATAGCGTGATTACCCAGGCACAATCTTTGCTAGAGAAAGTCAATGTCTACTGTATTAAAATTCAATCTTATGTTTTTCAAAATAAGCCAGTCGAAGCCCTAGACATTGGACAAAAACTCCTGCAACAGTTTGGGGTAATATTTGCCGAATCACTAACACCAGTAGATATTCAACAATCAATTCACGAGATTAATGAACTAATAGAAGATAGAAAAATTGCCGATTTATTTGATTTGCCTGTTATGACAGATCGGCAAATCTTGGCAATTGTCCATATTGCCTATGCTCTCATCCCACCAGCTTACAACTCCGGTTCTATTCTGTGTCCATTACTGATTTCTTTGTCAGTCAAATTATCCATTCAACATGGAAATACAATTATTTCTGCATTTGCTTATGCTAACTATGGCTTCATTCTCTGCAATCTTTTAAAATATGTAGATGCAGCCACAGAATTTGCTCAATTATCCCTACAAATCATCTCAAAATTTGACGCTAAAGCTATTAAGCCAGAGGTGCTTTTAGTGTTAGGAGGTTTTATCCTGCACCGCAAATCTCACATCAAAGATATCCTCCCACTGTTGCAAGAAGGTTACGTAACTGGTTTAGAAGTTGGTAGCACAAAGTTTGCTGGATATCATGCTCGTACTTTTTGTAATGCTGCTTTTTGGTGTAATCAACCGCTGGCTACTTTGGAGGAGAATGCTCGTGCTTACTACAATGGGTTGATGCAGCTGAATCAATTGGGACTAGCTAATCATTGTCGGCTTTCTTGGCAGTCTGCATTAAATTTGTTGGGTTTTGGGGATAATCCTTGTATTTTGTCTGGGGAAGCTGTACAAGAGACGGAAATTCTTCCGCAAATTATATCTGATAATGACGTAAGTGAGTTGTTTGTCTTCTATTCATACAAACTCATGCTCTGCTTTTTGTTTGGAGAAATTGAACAAGCTCAAAATCATGCAGTTGAGTGCAGTCGCTACTTAATCGCTGCTCAGGGACTAGTATATGAACCTACGTTTTATTTTTATGATTCTTTGACTGCTTTAGCAGTTTTGAGTGGTGAATCGGAAGAAACAGCAGAAGTCCTTCAACGGATAGAACAGAACCAAACTCAGCTAAAACAATACTGGGCGCACTATGCTCCGATGAATTATCAACATAAAGTTGATTTGGTGGAAGCGGAAAAATGTCGAGTATTAGGCAAAAATTATGAAGCAGCAGATTGGTACGATCTCGCCATTGCTGGGGCTAAAGCTAACGCATATATTCAAGAAGAAGCTTTAGCTAACGAACTGACAGCTAAATTTTACCTTGATGGGGGCAGAGAGCGCATCGCCCAAGGCTATATGATTGAAGCTTATTACGGCTATGCTCGTTGGGGTGCAAAAGCCAAGGTTGTTGATTTAGAACAACGCTACCCGCAACTACTGACTTCTATCTTCCAACAAACTCGTACTTCCCTCTCAATTCAAGAAACTGTTTTTCCCTTGGGAACTCATACTTCCACAAATTCTTCTACTAGCATCTCCGATTCTCTAGATTTAGCTACCATTCTTAAAGCCTCTCAAAGCCTTTCTAGCGAAATCGAACTCAAAAAACTACTTGCATCGTTGTTGCATATTGTTATTGAAAATGCGGGGGCTGATAAATGTGTGTTGATGCTGTTGCAAGATGATTCTCTACAAGACACCCAAGACAATCGCCTATTGATCAAAGGACTAATTGTCGTGGGTTCTGAGCCAGTTGTGTTGCAGTGTCTTCCTATTGAGGACAGCCAAGACATTCCCCTGAAGCTGATTTACAAAGTCAAAAATGAGAGGCGAACTGCTGTACTACTAGATGCGGCGCTTAATCCGGTTTTAGCTAGTGATCCTTATATTATCCGTGAGCAGCCCAAGAGTATTTTATGTAATCCGATTTTGCATCAAGGGAAGTTGCTGGGCATTTTATATCTAGAAAATAGATTAGTTACAGGTGCATTTACGAGCGATCGCATCGAACTACTCAACTTACTCTGCGCTCAAGCCGCAATTTCTCTGGAAAATGCGCGATTATATGAGCGATCGCAACAATATGCCCAAGAGTTAGAACAAGCATTGCACAATTTGCAAAACGCCCAATTACAAATCGTGCAAAGTGAAAAGATGTCTGCGTTAGGTAATTTAGTTGCTGGAGTAGCCCATGAGATGAATAATCCTTTAGGATTTATTGCTGCCAGTTTGCAACAAGCTCAACCTACTATTGCTGATATTGTTGAACATTTAAAAATCTATCAAGAAACTTTCCCAGACAAGAGTAATCAAATTCTCAAGCACGCCGAAAATATTGATTTGGAATATACCTTGGAAGATTTACCAAAAATGATTGATTCTATGAATATAGCCTGTGACAGGCTAAAAAATATCAGCACTAGTCTCCGCACCTTCTCCCGTGCTGATAAAGATTACAAAGTACCATTTAATATCCATGAAGGCATTGATAGCACAATTTTAATTTTGAAACATCGTCTCAAGGCTAATGAGCAACGTCCCGCTGTTGAAGTTATCACTAACTACAGTGATTTACCTTCAATAAAATGTTTTCCTGGTCAGTTAAATCAGGTATTTATGAATATCTTAGCAAATGCTATTGATGCTTTAGATGAATCAAATCAAGGACGCAGTTTTGAGGAAATTCGAGCTAATCATAACCTCATTAACATTACTACATCAATTAATGATAACCAGGTAAAAATATCAATTGCTGATAATGGTAAGGGGATGAATGAAGAAGTTAAACAAAAAATATTTGACCATTTATATACTACTAAACCTGTGGGAAAAGGTACAGGTTTAGGGTTAGCTATAGCCAGACAAATAGTCGAACAAACCCACGGCGGCAAATTGAGTTGTAATTCTATTTTGGGTGAGGGTACAGAGTTTATTATCGAAATACCTGTTTAATATCTTGTCAATCCTCATCAATCGAACTACCTTCATCCTTACCAAAGCGATATTCCCACTCAGCCACATTTGCATATTGCGAGATGTATTGTAGTAAGGGTTGAGCTAAACGCTATAATGCAGGACTAGAACTAATCCAAACAACATCAAGATCATCAGACATAAAAACTGACATACCTCAAAAGCAAAATCAAATACCACAAATACACACATTTTGCCTTCAAATCTTAGCGTTACTCCGCATTAACCTCAGTACTACTTTGTGTTTAAAAACAAAATTAGCTGTGTGCATCTGTAGTTAATCACCAGGTATCAAATTAGAAGACGGTACGCTCTTCTAAGTGGGCTGTAATTTCTTGCCGATTACGCCAAACAGGACGTAATTCCTGACGGGCAAATAATTGCAGTTGATCGCCAATATGAGGTGAATTCGGTTGAGTAGCATTACCATAGCTAGTGAGTGCCTTGGCTTTGACTGGTTGGGAAAACTCCACCGCAGCAACGTAAGAGTCACCATTAACTGCTTGAAAGCGTCCATCATTTGTTGGGGCGAAAGTGACTACGCGAAAGATCCCTTTTTCTCCATCACCGCCATTAGCAGGTAAGTCCACATTGTCAGAACGTAATCGAAAAACGTCACCCCAAGCAACATCTAGAGTGCCATAGGTCTGCTCTATTTTGGCGGCGACATTTGCTAGTATTTTGACTGCACTTTCAGGATCAGCTAAACCATCCGGTGTCGTGCGGGGAGATTTTTCATTCCAAGGAATACTAAATGCTGTATTTATATCGAGGTTGTCCACCCAAGAGTTAAATAGTACAGCACCTCGGCTATTTGCATCGGCTTTACGATCCCATTTTGTCAGCACTTCAGCAGCGCGGCGTGCTATTTGATTTTCTTGGTTTTGAGCAGCAGGAATCAAATCATCGAGAATTCTGTCTGCTAGTTCCATTTGGGTTGAATGCTTGTAGGCAATCATTTCCTCGAAGGAAATACTTTCATCTTCAGCTAACATTCTGGCAGAACGCTGCGCCCGGAAATCCATTGGCCCCCGTGGTGCCATATAGGATGGATAATTGTCGGCTTTGATAGCAATAGGAAAAGTGGTAGTCCAAGGTGGGTCATTGGTATTTTGTAACCAACCACTAGGGGGATCAATCACTTTTGGCAAATCTCGATATGGGTGCATTTTAGTCCAGAGAGTTTTCGAGGTATCACCAGGAATAGTGTTTTGCCAGTAGGCAAAGTCTCCTTGCTGACGTACAGGAACTAGACCGTTGAATAGGTGCATAATATGGCCTTCACGGTCGGCATACATAACAGTAAACATAGGTAACTGTAAGCGTTGCAATGCTTTCTGAAATTGGGTGAGATTTTGGGAACTGGCCATATCCCACCACTGTTCTAAAACGCCTGGACTGTTTTGACCAACGACGCGCAGTGCTAAAGCTTTACCTTTGTTAGCGCTAACTACAGGGCCATGAAGAGAATTTTGGACGGAGAAGATTTGCTCTCGGAAAGCGCCATTTTTTTGCTTAATTTTTAAGGAAAAGTTTGTTGTTTCAAAGGGGCGAACTTTGCCATCAAAAAGATAGCCATCTTTTTGTAATTTGAGTTTGTAGCTATCCCAACCATCATGAGTATTGACTGTGTGAGTCCAACCTAAATTATCGTTGAAGGCGATCGCTAAAACCGGAATACCGACCAATGTTGCCCCATAAGCATCAATACCTGGGGCAGTAATTTGGGCTTCGTACCATAAAAATAAATCGCCCCAAGGTAAGTGGGGATTGGCTAACAGCATTGCTTTACCACTGGCTGACCGTTTTGGTGCGATCGCCCAACCATTAGAACCTAGCGCAGACTTAGTATGAGTTATATCAGCTACCCTTCCTGGATCGACGACAAAAGTAAACAGCAGTACTCTTTGTAAGTGACTAAGTACATCCTCTGGCGTGACTGGTAATACTACTTTGACTTCATCGTCAATTAAATCGGGATGCTTTTTGGCATAAGTATTAATTCCATTAGCAAAAGCTTTGAGATAACTACGAAATGCCGGACTTTGGGCTGCATACCAAGTACTAGCCCGTTTGGGTACACCCATTGTCAGTACCCATTTATCTGATTCGAGATAATCTTCTCCCCAATATTGTGCAGCTTTTCCCCTGGCTTGACCGTAGAGGTGCAACAGTAAGTTTCCGTGACTTTGCATCTGCGCCCACCCAAAAGCTTGAAAAGCATTGGGAGTGTTATTTCCATATATATGCGGTATGCCGTAGGTATCCCAAAGAATTTCTGTGGTTTTGGGTACAGAACTAATACTTTGACTACTAATAACTAAAATGAAAATAATTCCGAGTAGAAAAGGTAAGAATCTGCGTAATACTTTGTGCCACTGAATAGGGTAAAGTGGTTTATTTTTGACAAAAGAAAACATTAGAGTTTGAATGTGAGATTTTGGTTAATTTGTGCTGATAAATATTTAGCTAAACTTGCTATTAACATAGATTGGGCAGAATGCAGAAAAAAGTGATCACCAGGAAACATATCTAAATTAAAATTAGTCGTTGTTTGTTCTTGCCATGCTTGTAATTCGTCACAACTCACTTCCGAATCTTGTAATCCGCCAAATACACTAATGGGACATGCTAAAGGTGGTTCAGGAGTATAAATATAAGTTTCTAAAACAGCAAAATCAGCACGTAAAATTGGCTGAAATAATTGCATTAGTTCAGAATTCTCTAATACAGCTGGTGGTGTCCCGTTGAGATGACGTATTTCTGCGATGAAATCTGCTTCCGGGAGGTTATGAATTGCCGGGTATGAGTCGGGGATTTGCGGGGCGTGACGACCAGAGATAAATAAGTGGACGGGGAGAAGATGATACTTTTTGCGAAGTAGCCGCGCTAACTCAAAGCTAATTAAGCCACCCATACTGTGACCAAAAAAGGCGAATGGTTTGTCTAAATAGGGGTGAATTATGGAGGCGATCGCATCTACAAGCACATCCATATTATTACATAGCGGCAATTTTATTTGTCTACCTCGACCTGGAAGTTCAATCGCGCAAACTTCGATAAACGGAGGTAAATAATCAGCCCAACTGCGAAATAGCAAAGAACTACCACCCGCATAAGGAAAGCAAAATAAACGCAAATCTGCTAAAGGATTTGCTTTGGGGCAAATTATCCAAGAATTGTAACTTGATATGTTTGTCTTCATTACAAGTTGAATTAGCTGTTGAGCCTACTCCTCCATTTTTTTCCTTAAACTCAGAGGTCTCATATCAGTCCAAACTTCCTTAATATATTCCAGACATTCTGATTTGAGTCCACTTTTACCAGCATCTCGCCACCCAAGGGCATTTTCTCTATCAGCAGGCCAAATAGAATATTGTTCTTCATGGTTAACCACAACCTTATAAATTGTTGTATCTTCAGAATTTGTTTGATTCATTTTGTTTTTCTCGTCTATAGAGTTTGTTAAAAACTAACTAAGTAAAAAACCACCTGCTTGTAATTCTCTGACACTATCTTGAACAGCCTGAATAATAAAATCAATATCTTCTGCTGTATGGGCTGTAGACAAAAAGCCATCACCTTTTGGCATTAAAACACCTCTATCAATCATGTGATTAAATATGAGTTTTAGCCCAATTAGAAATGAAGGCTCTGTTAGTAAAAGAGAAGTTTCAGAAAAATTAGCATTGAAAAACGAGCCAAAATTTGACAGATAGATGGGAAGTTTTTCTAATTCAAAGTAAGCATTTAGCCTTTCTACAAATTGCGATGTCCGTTGGTTTAACTGTTCTTGTAGACTGACCCCTTGCATTTTTAAATATTGCAATAAAGCACGCGCAGCAGCTAGAGAAAGAGAATGTCTACAATAACTAGTCCCAGACCACGTAGCTGGTACATCTGGAGAAGACACATCACCATAATTCCACATACCGCCATCAATGGTATCCATATAAGCAGCTTTACCAGCCACTACTGCTAAAGGCATACCACCACCAACTATTTTTCCGTAGGTTGCAATGTCGGCTTCAACTCCAAACCATGCTTGTGCGCCACCTGGATGAATGCGGAAGCCAGTATTCATTTCGTCAAAGATTAACGGTATTTTTAATGTTTGAGTCAATTGGCGTAGTTGCTGAATAAAGGCTTGGGGTTGAAAGCCGAGTCTGTGTTGTTGTACAGGTTCTACCAAAACAGCGGCCAATTCTTGCTTATAGTTTTTAATTATCTCTAACGACTCAAGACTTCCATACTCTAAAACCAAAACATCTTCAGCAGTATTTGGTGTTATTCCCGGATACTCTGGAATCCCTTTAGGACTGCCATCTGTCGTCTCTGCTTTTACTAAAGTTCCATCAAAAATACCATGATAAGAACCAGAAAATAAAGCAATCTTATGACGATTTGTGGCTGCTCTGGCTATGCGTAGGGCTAACATCATTGCTTCTGTGCCTACACTACAAAAAGCTACCCGTTCCATCCCCGTCAGTTCCGAGATTAACTCAGCAACTTCACCAGCAAGTGCTGCTTGTGCGCCGCTTTGGATACCATATTCAAGTTGATCTGTAATAGCTTTTTTGATAAATGGCGGATTATAACCACATAAATGTATACCATATCCACCAGTCAGGTCTATATATTCATTACCATCAACATCCCACATTCTGGAGCCTAAAGAACGTTCAGTCAAAATCGGATAGAACATTTCTTTTATAAGAAAATCAAACCCGACAGAACCTCTATTATTGGCAAAAACAGGACGATATTTTTGAGCTAGTTGTTTGGATGTTTTTGTGCGTTGATTGTAACGAGTAATTAATGTTTTTAAATGCTTTTGTTGACGAAGATTAAGTTCTGTTGTTAGATTCTGATTTGTTGTTTTGGCAATTGTCTCGGTTGATAATTCCAACTTTTGCAAATTAGATATGCTAGTAGTATCCATCAAGTTAAATTTTACTATTGGTGTAAGTTATGGTTGTTTTACTTAACAAGTAGTCCAAGCTCTAGCTGATTTAGGCATGTTTTTAGTTGCTCTGCTAAAACTTGCGCGTGAGGTTGAGTTAGCATAGTGTAATGATTACCAGGAATTGTATATATTTCTACTGGTTCAGAAGATAGTTGCTGCCAACCCCAACTAGGGTCTTTGGGATAATCAAACCCTTCATTACTATCGCTGGCGTTTAAGAGAATCATCCGATTAGAATATACTTGTGGTTCATATTTACACACTGCTTGTAGGTTACTTTGATAAACTTTAAAAAATCGGTAGAAATTGTGAAAGCTAAAATTAGCTGGCATTAAGTTAGCTACTTGTAATTGCTCAAAAACATACTGCAATTGCTCGTCATACTGCATTTGTTGAAACTTCTCAGATGATGCTGATAAATTCTTTCCAGCGGAACTAGCTAAATCAGATGCAAAACTAGCTAAAATCTCAGAATCATTATATGGCTGAATCACTATAGGTTGAGTAGAAAAAGTAGGTGCTGCATTATCCAATAAGAATATTAGAGGCACTTGCTGACTTTGCTTTTGTAGTTGTTGTGCCATCTCAAAAGCAATGATACTTCCTAGCGACCATCCTCCTAAATAGTATGGGCTTTGTGGCTGAACAGTACGTATTGCTGCAAGATAATGAGCAGCCATATCTTCAATTCTGGTATGTGCTTCATATTCTCCAAAAAGGCTTGGTGCTTGCAGCCCATAAAAAGGTTGATCTGAACCTAAACAATGGGCTAATTCTTTGTAACAAAAAACATTCCCACCGATAGGATGAATAAAGAATAAAGGTGTTTTAGAGCCTTGTGGCTGAATTTTGACCAAGGGTGCTGCAAGTTCTTTGTGGCTAAACTTAGTTGTTGCCAAATTTGCAGTCATATAATTAATATTTGTCGAAATGGGCGAAGGCGGTAAAAACTCAGCTTTTTGCATTTCTACTACACTATTTTTGACTGCCAGAATAATATGATCTATATCTTCATCCGTATGGGCTGTTGATAAATAAAAAGTGCGTCCTTCCCAGACATATACTCCTTTTTCTAGCAAGTAGTAATAAAATAAATTGCTGAGTATAGAATTATTTTGGAAAGAAAATCGAAAAAGTGAGCCAAAGTTAATAACTCGAATCGGTACTTGTTTTTGCTCAAAGTAATTATTCAGAGTTACTGCTAATTTTGTTGTTTTTTGAGTTAGTTCTTCTTGGAGTTTAAATCCATTATTCTTAATATGATTTAAGGTAGCCCAAGCAGCAGCCATCGCTAGAGGATGTTTGAAGAAAGTACCTGCAAAAACAGTATTTTTTGCTTGCGGATAAGACTCATCGCCATAGTTCCACATACCCCCATCGAGTGCATCCAGGAAAGCGGCTTTGCCAGCTATTACCCCAATTGGCATTCCGGCCGCAACCGCCTTGCCGTAGGTAGTTATATCTGCTTGAATGCCCCACAAACCTTGTATACCTGCTGGGTGCATCCGAAAGCCTGTAATTACTTCATCAAAAATTAAGACAATTCCTGTTGCTTGGGTTAGCTGTCTCAACTGATGGAGAAACTCTTGAGGTTGCAAATCTGGGCGACTGCTTTGGATTGGCTCAACTAAAATCGCTGCTAACTCATGGGCATGAGCTTGAATAATATCTAATGATTCAGAAGTACCATAGTTGAGCATGATGACATTCTCAGCCATATATTGAGGAATGCCTAAAGCTTTCGGCACAGCATACAGCTTTTCATCAGATGTCATGGCTCCTTTCATGAGAACTTCGTCTAAATTGCCATGATAAGAACCAGTGAATAAGGCTATTTTGGTGCGTTGTGTAGCGGTGCGTGCGAGGCGTATTGCTCCCATCACTGCTTCTGAACCTGTATTGCATAAAGCGGCTCGTTCTGCACCTGTTAATTCGCAGATTAATTTGGCTACTTGTCCAGCAAGACGCGATTGAGGGCCATGTAATATGCCATTTTGAATTTGTTGTTGAATCGCTTCAATTACAAAAGATGGCGAATGACCAAATAAAAGCGTACCAAATCCCATAGAGATGTCTACGTATTCGTTGCCATCCACATCCCAAAGTCTGGCTCCTTCTCCACGCTGTCCGTGAATGGGATATATCATCTCTTTAATATCAGGAAAGAACCCTGTGACTGCTCTGCTATTAGCATGATAGGGACGATAATCTTGTGAAAGCCGTTTGGATTCTTGAGTTTTGTTAACAAGGCGTGTAATTAATGTATCTAAATGTTTTTGTTGATGGGGAGTCAACAAAGTCATTGATTCTTTGGGGATGGTTTGGGAAGTAAAAGCTGGTTTATTAGGTGCTAATTTAAAAGTTGAATTGGGATTTTGACTATTAGTTGAAATTTGAGGAATTTGTTCGTTGAGATGAAGAGTTTTATTCAGTGAACCTGTCTCAGGTAGTAAGTCTACTAATTTAGACATTACCTGAAGATGCTGTAAAAGAATCTGCTCAATATTACTATTTACAGGCTGTTCTACTTGCTGATTAACTGATAGTTTAGGCTGCGGTGTAACGGGAGGTATTGAATATTGAGGTTCATCTTTAGCAATGTGGGCTGCTAATGACTCAATTGTCAGTGAATCTTCTAGAAATATATGAAAAGGAATTTCGACTCCTAACTGTTCTTGAATAGCGCGGTTGATTTGGAGTAATAATAGCGAGTCTACGCCCATTTCCAGAAATGGGGCTTTAACATTAATTTCTGATGATTTTACTCCTAGAGAATTACTGAAAATTTCCGTTAGTACTGATAAAGTTTTATTATATTGAGATGTTTTATTTATAAATCTTAGTTGTTGCACGATAATTTCTTTTTCAGAAGATGAATTGTCTGCACTATTGACTAAAGGTTCAATCCAGTATTTTTTCCGTTCAAAAGGATATGTGGGTAAGGGAATCCGATAAGGTTGTTCATGACTATACAATTCTGACCAATCAATTGAAATTCTTGCTAACCACAGTTGCGCGAGTGTATTGAGCAAAAACGCCTGATCTGATTGTTGGTTTTGTGGATGTCGCAGGGAAAGAAGCACTAGTTGTTCTGTTAGCTTTTGCTTGTTAACTAAGGTAGTTAATGCCTTTCCAGGGCCGACTTCTAAGAGGATTTGCTCTGGCTGTTGCAGCAATTTTGCAATTCCTTCGCTGAACCGTACCGTTTGACGCAGATGTTTTACCCAATATTTTGGATCTGTTGCTTGTGCTGCTGTTATCCAAGTACCTGTGACGTTAGAAACAAAAGGAATTTTGGGAGAATTGATTTTGATTTTGCTGAAAAATTCCTCAAATGGCTCTAAAATCGAGTCCATCATCTGGGAATGAAACGCATGGGAGGTATGCAGACGGCGACAGTCAACGCCTTTTGCTGTTAACTGGTTTTGTAATTCCTCAATTGCTGCTTCTGTTCCTGAAACTACACACAAATTTGGACTGTTAATAGCAGCTAAAGAAAGTTGTTCATTCAGCCAAGGTTGAATTTTTGCTTCTGACATTGGCACAGCTAACATTGTCCCGGATGGAAGTTGCTGGATCAATTTGCCACGAGTTGCTACTAACATGAGTGCATCTTTTAAAGAGAACACACCAGCGATAGTTGCAGCTACGTACTCGCCAATGCTATGACCAATCATCGTGCTAGGTTTGACACCCCAAGACATCCACAACTGCGCTAACGCGTATTCAATGACAAATAATGCTGGCTGGGTGATGTAGGTTTGCTGTAATTGTAAAGCTGCTGTTTCTTGCTGTTGTGCTTGCGGGTAGATAACATTGCGTAAATCTAGCTCTAGCAAAGGTTTGAGTAATTCACAGCAGTAGTCTACTTGTTCTCGGAATATTGGTTCAGTTTGGTATATTTCTTTAGCCATGTCTGCATACTGAGTACCTTGTCCGGGAAACATAAATGCAACTTGTTGTGCAGATTGTTCCCTATGGCGGGTCAAAACTCGTGGCGATGCTTTTGTTTGTAAAACTTGCACTGCATCGTCTAGGGTTTGGCAAACTACGGCGCGGCGATGGTCAAAAACTCGACGACCGACACTCAGGGTATAAGCAACATCAGCTAAATTTAAGTTAGGATTCTGCTGCAAGTATTGAATTAAGTTTGTTGTGGCAGTTTCTAAAGCTGTGCTGGTTTTAGCAGAAAGTACCAACAACTGATATCCTCTCTTCTGCTCCCCCTTGCTCCCCTGGTCAATAACCGGGGCTTCTTCTAGAATGACATGGGCATTTGTACCACCAATACCAAAGGAACTGATTCCGGCACAGCGAGGATTACCATCTGATTTCCATTGAGACAGCTGGCTATTAACGTAGAAGGGGCTATTGGCAAAGTCAATTTTGGGATTAGGTTGTTGGAAATGCAGGCTAGGAGGTATTTGTTTGTGCTTAAGGGCTAAAACTGTCTTGATTAAACCTGTCACACCTGCGGCTGTATCTAAATGTCCGACATTAGTTTTGACTGAACCAATGGCACAGTAATTTGTTTTGTCAGTTTTGGCGCGGAAAGCTTTTGTCAGGGCAGCAATTTCGATGGGGTCTCCGAGAACTGTGCCTGTACCATGAGCTTCTATATAACTAATTTTATCGGGTGAGATTCTAGCGACACCAAGAGCTTCGGCGATGACTTTAGCTTGACCTTCAATACTGGGAGCAGTGTAGCCAACTTTTGCAGAACCATCATTATTGATAGCGGAGGCTTTGATTACAGCATGGATGGTATCTCGATCTGCGATCGCATCTTCTAACCGTTTTAAAACTACAATACCAACACCATTACCACTGACGGTGCCTTGGGCTTGGGCATCAAAAGCGCGGCAATGTCCATCAGGAGATAAGATACTGCCTTCTTGATAAGGATAGCCAGTTTTGTGTGGTACTCCAATGGAAACCCCACCAGCCAAAGCTATATCACTTTCGCCGTTGAGTAAGCTTTGGCAGGCGAGATGAACCGCAACTAACGATGTAGAGCAGGAGGTTTGGACATTGACACTCGGCCCCTGCAAGTTTAATTTATAAGAAATTAAGGTGGGTAAAAAATCTTGACTATTGGCGATCGCTATTTGCTTACCACCCACAGATTCTATCAGCTGGCGGTTGGCATAAAGATTTGACAAAAAGTAACTGCTCATGCTTGCGCCAGCAAAAACACCAATTCGTCCTGAATAAGTTTCACTGTCATAGCCAGCATTTTCTAGCGCATTCCAGGCAGATTCTAGTAAAAAACGATGTTGCGGATCAGTGATTTCTGCTTCTCTAGGATGAAAGTTAAAAAATGACGCATCAAATAAATCTATATCATTTAATATAGCTCCGGCTTTGACATAATTAGGTTGATTTAATAAATTAGGTTCTACACCTGCATTAATTAACTCTTCATCAGAAAAAAAATAAATTGACTCTACACCATCTCGGATATTTTGCCAAAATTCATCAATATTTTTAGCACCAGGAAAACAGCCTGCCATGCCAATTATGGCTATTTCATCGATGTAATCAGATGTATTTGAGTTATTCATATAGTAATGCAATATTTTTTGAGAAAATGCACGGTTTTCAGATTACCGACTTCTTGAAGAAGTCGATAATCTTATTTTTTAGTTTGACTTCCTTGTCTAAGTTGCCTACGTTGTTTTCTAGATTCTCTCTGATTTTCATTTAGTTCATAGTTGGGCAATTCAGGCTGATTATTTGGTTCTTGACTTAAATAGTTAGCAAATTTACTAATGGTTGAATATTGAAACATATCAAGCATTGATATCTCTTTATTTAATAGTTTTTGCAGTTTGCTATGAACCTGAACCATTAGTAATGAGTGACCACCAATATCAAAGAAATTGTGATGAATACCTACCTTTTCTATATGCAATAATTCTTGCCAGATATTTGTAATCATTTGCTCAAGCTCAGATTGCGGCGCGACGTATGTTTCTGCTAAATCAAGTTGTGCTTGCTCAGGTAAGGCTCGATAGTCTACTTTACCGTTGGGTGTGAGTGGCAAAGCATCTAACTTGATAAATGCCGCAGGTATCATATATTCAGGCAGTTTTTCTAATAAATAATTGCGTAGTTCATTAATAGAAATCTCTGATTTTTGGTTGACAACAAGATAAGCAACTAAACGCTTTTCTTTATCTGCATCCTCACGGGCAATAACTACAACTTCTTTTACTTCTGGATGTTGATCTAATACTGCTTCTATTTCGCCTAATTCAATGCGAAAACCACGAATTTTTACTTGATTGTCGATACGTCCAAGAAACTCAAGGGTTCCATCTGGACGATAACGAGCTAAGTCACCTGTTCTATAAAGACGTTCTCCAGCTTGGTTGCTAAATGGGTTGGGAATAAACTTTTGTGCAGTTAATTCTGGTTGATTTAAGTAGCCGCGAGCGATTCCTAAACCAGCTATATATAATTCACCAACTACACCAATAGGTACTGGTTGCCAATATTTATCTAATACATAATGTTGCGTATTAATGATTGGTTTACCAATAGGAATTGACCCAGAATCACGCTGATTATTTGGTATTTGATAAACACAACAACCGACTACGGTTTCTGTGGGGCCATATTCATTAATTAAAATGGTATCGGGGGCAAAATCTTGCCAAAATGTTAACTTTTCAGCTAACAAGTTTTCGCCCCCGATAATAAAAGCTCTGGTACAATTTGCTATTTCTGTTGATGATATTTGTACTTTGAGTAAATCTAAATGTGCGGGTGTAATTTTAACTAAACTTAAGTTATGGCTACGGCGTAAAGCAGAAGCGAGTGCATCAATTCCTTGATTTTCTGGTAAAAGTTCTACTTGACGACCTACAAGTAAGGGTGAAAATAAACTGGTAACTGTCAGGTCAAACCCTAGGGGAGAGTGAACTAATGTACCTGTTCCTTGTTCAACTTTGTAGGCTTGGGTACACCAACTTAAATAATTAACTAGTCCTTGATGAGTAATTAAGGTTCCTTTAGGTTTACCAGTGGAGCCGGAGGTATAAATAACATAGGCTAGATTTTGAGAAGTTGTCTGAGTGACTAGATTTTCTGTTTTTTCTTGGGCAATAATTAACCAGTCGCTATCAATGCAAAGCTGTTGTACATTATCTATAGCTAAACCAGTAGCTAGATGTTGCTGGGTCAGTACCAAAGGTGTTTGAGTATCAGCAATGATATAAGCTTGACGTTCTGCGGGATAAGCAGGGTCTAAAGGTACGTAAGCTGCGCCAGCTTTGAGAATACCCAATAAACCAATGACCATCCATAAAGAACGCTCGACACAAATACCTACTAATACATCTGAGCCTACACCTAATTTTTGTAGGTAATGAGCTAATTGATTAGCACGGGTATTTAATTCTTGATAAGTAAGTTGCTGGTCTTGAAAGACAACCGCAATATTGTCTGGTGTGGAATTGCACTGTTGTTCAAACCAGTGATGAATACACTCGTATTGTAATTTTGTGGTTTGAGTGTTGTTGAAGTCAACTAAAATTTGCTGGCGTTCTTGGTCACTGAGAATATTTAATTGTGAAATGGTTGCAGAGGGGTTTTTAATAGCACTAACTAATAATGTGTACCATTGACTCGCTAAACGTTGAATATCTGCGTGAGAAAACAGATTAGCATCATAGTGGAATTCTGCGTTAACGGTTTGATCATGCGTGCGATCGCAAGTAAGTTTAACTTTAAATTGGTCAACACAAGCATATTTTTGATAGATAGTAAATTTTATATCACCTGCCGTATACTTACTTGGTGCTTCTGCAAAGTCAAAACAGAATGGGAAAAATGGTTGTTCTGTATAATCTTGATTGATTTCGGTAAGTTGTTCCCAGGCGAAACTCTCTTGCCATTCGGTTAATTCAGTTGTAGCAGTGCTAAGTTTAACTAATATATCACTGAAGCGCTCTCTTTGGCTTAACTCGCAGTTAAGAGGTAAATATTTAGCGAATAAACCTATTGCTGATTTGAGTTCTTCATAATTACGACCATCACAACCTAAACCAATGATGGGTTGTGATTCTTCCGTCAATCGCCAAAGCAAAATTAACCAACAAGCAAGAAAAAATACACTAGTTGAACATTGATAATTTTGAACAATAGCCTCAATTTTATTAATTAGCTCATGAGTAATTGACAACTTTAAAAATTGAGGGTTAAATTCTTGCTCTTGAGTAAGAGGCTGTTCAAAAGATAATTTAAAACTCTCAAGCTGAGAAATATCTAATTGTTGCCAATCCTTTTTATTAGCAAGTGTTTTCTCTGCTTCCAGTAGTTCATTTTGCCATGCAGAAATATCAGCATATTGTAATGGTTCTTCATCAGGTAACTCATCACCATAAGAACAGCTAATTTCAGCTAATAAATTATTTAATGATGCCGTATCAGCACACATTGCAGGCAACTGCATCAATAAAATATGTTTTTCATCTGTTAGTTTAATTAATGTTGTTTGTAGTAAACCACTTTTTTCCCATTCAATATTCTGCCAGCCAAACTCTTGCAAATAATTCTCAATATTTTTTGCTAAAAAAGAGCTTTCCTTCCAAGCTAAAGAAACATTATTTTGTACTACTTGAATGGGAATTTTTAATCCTCTGGTTTTATAAAAACTAGTGCGAAGTATTTCATTCCTATCAATAACTTTTTGTAAAGAGTTTTTTAAAATATTGACTTGTAAATTACCCTCAATGAGGATAGCGCCTTTAGTCAAGTAAACTGAGCTATTTTGTTGTAATAACCATAGTCGCTTCTGTTGTGGAGAAAGTTGAAATCCCTGTATTTGTTGAGGCATTGTGATTTACTACCTTTAATTATTAATATCTGCAAAGCTTGTCATTTCGCCCATAGCTACTAATAACTGCCTTTCACCAATAAAGGGATTACGTGCATGAGCAGTCAGCAAGTTATCTAGGAGCAATATATCTCCTTGTTTCCAGGGAAAAGTTACTTCTAATTCTTGGTAAACTTGACAAATTTCTGCCATTACTGAATCTTCTATGATATTGCCGTCACCGTAATAGCAATTGCGTGGCAAATCTGCCTCTGAAAATGATGATAGTAGCGACTCTCGTGTTTGAGTATCTAAGCAAGCTGGATGCCAATGTTGAGCCTGATTAAACCAAGTTATTTCACCTGTTTGGGGATGTTTTGCTACTGCTGGACGAACAGAAATAGTTCTTAAACTTCCGTCTGGCTTCCAGACAAAATTTACAAAATTCTGTTGACAAATTGCTTCAACTTCTGACCTATTTTTAGTTTGAAAAACGGTTTCCCAGTTTAGCCCTAATCCGTTACCATAATTACGGACATACATAACTTGTTTTTCAATAAATTTTTCCCTAATTTTAGGGTTTAGGCGCTGAAAAACTTGGCGACTGTCAACAATGGGGGTTTCTCCTCCCTGGGCGGCTGGTTGACGACATCCAAATAGAATCTTTTTTGGCCAGCGATGATTAAAAGAATTTTCATTGTGCCATAATAACTTGCGATCGCTAGGGTAAAAAACAGGAGTATAAACCTTCCCATTAAGGCTAGTGCGGGGATGTTCGCCATTTTCATTAAACAGTTCTGAACAAATGGCTAAACCAAAACGTTCAAATTCTGATGCTGTAGTAATATTAAATCCTCGAAATAGTATAGCTCCATTGAGCAGTAATTTACCTTCGATAAATTTACGATTAGCATCAGACCAGCCAGTAAGATCAACATTGTTAATATCAGGGCTAATGACAAGTGGTAAATCCTTGCTATTGGTGAAATGCTCTAATTTAATTAATTCGTCTGGCGCTAGATTTACGGTTTGACGTTTAATGTTTTTATCTAATTTCTTCATTGGGCATTCTCCGTTTCAGCAATAGTATCAAGAATCTGACGTTTAATTGTTTTAAATTTATGTTTATACTCTGCTTTTGTCTTCTTATTTTGAATCACTTCTGCTTGTTTATCTACTGCGGCAAGCAATTCAATTAATTCGTTTAATCTTGCTGTTGGTTTAGCTATTACTTGCTGTAAAAGTGTTTCAAAATGTTTGAGCATTTGCGCTATAGTAGCGGCGTAGAATAAATCTGTATTGTACTCTAATGCTGCAACTATTCCCTGTTCTGTTTCTGTTATCTCCCAAAGTAAATCAAGTTGGGTTGTTTTCTTTTCAACCGCTAATGATTTGATAGTTAGATTTGAAAGTTTTAAAGCAGGAGCTTGAGTATTTTCTAAAATTAATTTTACTTGAAATAAAGGTGGACGAGATAGATGCCTGACTGGGTTGAGGGCATCTACAAGTTTATCAAATGGTAAATCTTGATAAGAGTATGCCTCTAAAGTTACCTCACGAACTCTTTCTAGTAACTCACGAAATGATGGGTTTCCTGATAAATTAGTGCGTAAAACAAGTTGGTTAACAAAAAAGCCAATTAATTCTTTAGTTTCAAGCTGGTTGCGGTTAGCAATATCAGTACCTATAACTATGTCTTCTTGTCCTGTGTACCAATAAAGTAGTGTTTTAAATGCGGCTATTAAAATCATAAATAGCGTTACACCTTCGCGCTGGTACAAAGCTTTCAATTGTTCCGAGAAAGTCTTAGATAAAATCAGGCATTGCCTAGCACCATTAAAAGTTTGTAATGTTGGACGAGGCACATCTGTAGGCAATTCTAGTATAGGAAGTTGACCACCTAATTTGTGCTGCCAATAATTCAATAGAGTTTTTAATTTTTCTTCTTGTAAATATTGACGCTGCCAAACTGCAAAATCTGCATACTGAATTGGTAGTTCAGGTAGTGGTGAAGGATAACCACGAGAAAAGTTTTCGTAAAGGGTTGTAATCTCTCTGATTAATATACCTATTGACCAAGCATCAGCAGCAATATGATGTATTGATAACAATAAAACATGCTCTATTTCACTCAGTTGCAGTAAAGTAACTCGCAGTAAGTAATCTTTAGTTAAATCGAATGATTTTTGACATTCTTGATTAGCTAAACATAGAACTTCAGCGTCTCTTTTGTCTAAAGGCAATGCTTGTAAATTT
This sequence comes from Nostoc cycadae WK-1, assembly GCF_002897135.1. Classification (NCBI taxonomy): domain Bacteria; kingdom Bacillati; phylum Cyanobacteriota; class Cyanophyceae; order Nostocales; family Nostocaceae; genus Nostoc; species Nostoc cycadae. The sequence goes on from NZ_DF978430.1 coordinate 29,465, forward strand.
ACTACTTTTAACTTAAATATAGAAGCAGGACAAATGACTTGGAGAGGTTGTCCATCTACTATGGTAAATGTAGTACGTAAAGCTTCATGACGCTTAACGACTTCTTTAAAGCTTTCTTCTAATGCTGCTACATTTAGTGAACCAGACAAGTGCATAAACTGACAAATATTAAATGCCGGGTTCCCAGGTTCTAGTTGGTCGAGAAACCATAACCTCTGTTGAGAAAATGAGAGAGGGAAAGTATGAGTTTTTTGACTTTGAGAAACTATTAATCTTGTTGATAAGCTATCTCCTTTTTTTTGGTTTAGTTTTTGTGCAAGCAGTTTTAGTTTTTCTGGAGATAACCCAGCAATTTTTTGAAAAATATCACTCATGCTTAAATAACCTGAACAACATCAAGTATGGACGCGCTAAAGATTGAAATAAAATAATGCTTAGAGTATGCCAATAACAAATAAAGCATTTGCTAACGGCGGAAATTTAAATAGTAATGGAACAATATGACCTATGATAGGATGTATTTCAACATTTGCTTGAAAAAATAATTTGATATTTAGTTCGTTTACAACTAAGTTTCCCATAGCTATGGTATATTCTAAATTTCTGACATGATGCCACCATCTAGGAGGTATATAAATAATTTCTCCCGGTTCCAGAATGACTTCTACTGGTTTAGCTTTGGAATACAAGGGAAACTTATTAAAGTCTGGATTAAATACATCAACTTTTCCTTCATATAAGAAACCTTTTTGATCTGGTGTGAAAAAAACAATTTGTTTTCGTCCAGAAATCATGGCTAACCATGCAGCACAACTAGTAGGGTCTTCATGAAGACCTATGGATTTACCTTTATGACCTATGAAAATTTCGGGGTTATCATACCCATGTCTCTGCAAAACTTTTTTTGGTAATCTTGTCAACCAATTGGGAAAATAAACTGGTTCTTTATAGTCTTCTAACAGTTCAGGAAAGTCAGAAACTACCCAGTTAGCTAAGTATAAACGTTCCTGATTAACATTAGTATTATGCTCAGTTAAATAATCAATGTACTCAGCGACAGTGATTGTTTTTTTTATCTCGTCTTTATCTTCTTTAACGCCGTAACTTACAGAACCATATTTCGATTTAAAGAAATCAAAATTCCACTTGTTTAAGGCTGGCCAATCTCTCATAGCGTCAGTAATAATGACAGGCTTGCCAACCGCTGCATATTCCTGGATAAACTCATTATACGAAAGATTACTGCGGCGCTCAACAAAATCAATAGGTGTCCAGATTAACTGTGATTTTTGGCTTTGACTTCGCCTATTGATGAGGTAAATAATTAGGCTAAGAGCAATGGACAATACGATCGCCACAAAACTCAAGTGAATTATGTTGGAAAAAGATATAGGATATTCTGTAGCCATAGGATCTATGCTTGATTGTAGATAAGTTAATATAGATTTTTCAATTTTTCTTGCAAATACTTTGTATCTTTTACGCCGTGGTATCCGGCTTCTTCTCCTGTAAGATTAAAATACTTCAGGGCGATTTGTAGTAAAGTCTTTTCAACTTTTGTCAGTTCAGGATGATATAAATCTAATAACATCACAACTCTATTAGACTGACTTTTATTCCAGGCTTCATGGATAAAACTATTGTCAAAAAATAAAGCTTCTCCTCTACTCCACTTCCGTGTTTCACCTCCAACTTTAATACCACAATCTTCTGGAGTTTCGATTCCTAAATGACAGGTTAAAGAAATATTTATATCATCAGTATGTGGTGGTAAAACAACTCCCGGTTCCATAACAATAAATACAATTTCTCCAAAAGGATAGAGAAAAGGTTTGAGCTTAGTCACAATATTGACTGTCTTGGGAAACATAGACAAAGCCGCATCTGTAAATTTACCTTGTCTCCAAATTAAGTAATACTTCCAGTTTTCATCTTGATCCTTGAGAGTTTCACCAAATATTTCACTTGGCTTATATCTGGGAACAATATTTTTTTTAGATGCTAAAAAAGCCTGCCACTCATTTTCGATAGTACTGAAGTCTTGTTTGAGTATATTGGTAAACTGTTTTAAGGAATTATAATCATCGGCTTCATACCAAGGTTTATAAGTAATACCAGGATAAACAAAGTCGCTAATTTTACCATTGGAGTTAGCAGTATGTTGAGAAATCAAATTAATTGATTCTTGAAAACGATGAGCATTTCCTTGGGGATAGAGGAAATTTAATAACTTAAGTAGCCAAAGAGATAATGTAATTTGTGGGGAATTAGACTGAAGCATTATGAAATCCTGAATAATTACAAAAAATGTTGGAATTTAACGCTTATTACGCGTCAATTTTGTTAGTCTTTAAAGATGTATTTAACTTTGGGCGGTAAGTAGATTATTTACTTCTTCTTCTGATAGTTTTTCAATATCTGCTAGAGCTTGGGATAAATCTTCTAAATTTGTTTGTTCCGCTATATTTTGAACAATCAATTCAGATAATTCTGCAATAGTTGGAGAATTAAAAAAGCCTTTATACGAAAGTTCAACTTGGAAATTTTTGCAAAGTTGAGAAACAAGCTGAGTAGCAAATAAAGAATCTCCTCCTAATTCAAAGAAGTTATCATGAATACCGACTTGATCAATACCAAGTAGTTGTTGCCAAATATCAGCTAGGTTTTTTTCTATTTCGTTACACGGCGCAACATAAGCATTATCTAAGTTGGGACGGGGATAAGTGGCTCTATTTCGGTTGAGGTTGGCTAATTTTTCTTCTATGGATATATCGGATTTTTTGGGCTGAAGTTGGCTATGTAAATCTTGTGTAGAGACTATAATCTGAGGCAAATTATTACTAGATAAAATCAGATTAAATGCCTCCATACCTTCTGCCATATTCATGCCTACAGTTAATTCTTCGCCTGTAATTTCTTGATGTCTTTTTTCAACTGCAACGGCCATTCCTAAGCTGTGCCATCTATCCCAATTAATAGAGGTGATGAAATTACTATGTTGTGCTGCATCATGGTGTGCGAAGGCATCTAAGAAGGCATTTTCGGCAGTATAATCTACCATTCCTGATGTACCTACAAAGGAAGAAAGGGAGGAACAAAGTACAAAGAAATCAAGCTTAGTATTTTGGAAAATTTTCTTTAATACCCTTGTTCCTTGAACTTTTGGTGCTAACGCATCAGCAGCAATTTTTTTAGTTTTGAGTTGCATCATTCCTCCCCCTAAAACTGCGGCTGCATGAATTACACCGTTAATTTGGCCGAATTGCAAATTTACTGCTTTCACTACTACTGACATTTGCTCATAATTGGCAACATCAGCGTTAAATATCATTATTTCTGCACCAACAGTTTGCAGATTTTGTAATTTCCGAATTTTCTGGCTAATTACATCTTTTACATCGTGGGTGGATAGCCACTGCGTCCATTCATTTGCTTGAGGAAAAGGCGATCGCCCGACTAAAATGAGTTTAGCTTGTACAGTCTTGGCTAAATATTCAGCTAAAGCTAGTCCCACACCACCCAAACCGCCAGTGATTAAATAGACTCCATTTTTCCTTAACCGTGGATTTTCCTGAATTGGGGTGTCTAGTTGAATAGCTGCAAAATCCTGTACCCAGCGATGATGTCCTCGGTAAGCAATCACTTGTTGTGATGGTTGCAGAGAAATTTCTGTAACTAGTTGGTTGATTAGTTGTTGTTCTTGCCAACTCTCTGCTTTTGCTAGAACTACATCAATGCTGCTACAAGTGATGTTGGCATACTCTTGGGGAATGACTTTACAAGGCCCCATTATTAAAGCTTTTTCTGGACACAGTTGTTCGCAACCTGTCACAGTTTGCAGATGATTGGCAATAACTCGAATATCTAAGGTATCTTTTGCATAAGATTCGGCGATCGCTTGAGTCAAAAACAGTAAGCTGTAAAAGCCTAAGGATTCATACTGTTGTGATGTCAAGTACCCTGGATGATCTGGCGTGACGCTCCATAAATGCAGAATATTGGTGGGAGTTTGACCTAATTTGCGAAGTTCTTGACAGAGAAACTTGTAATCTTGTGGTTCTTCTGGGTTAATTGTATATGAGCGATCGCTATGACGAATATATGCTTTGTCAGCTTTGACAGTAATTACCTCATCACCTGCTATTTGCAATCGCTGAACTATTTTTTCTCCCACACCACATTCATCAACAAATACTAACCAGCATTTTGGTTGATTTGTTTTGTTTTCATTTGTTAACTTAGGTAAAGCAGTGCGTTTCCAAGTAGGAGTATAAAACCAGTCAGCGATATTAGGCTTTTTACCTAATACAACTGGCTGTTCTATTTGGTGATCAATATAGTTGCTAAATGCGATAGATTGAGCATTAGCTGTTGTAGCTTGAGCAATGAAAATTTCCTCACCGAATGCTGCTGTTTCTGAAACTGCTGCGACTTCAGCGAATCCATGCGATTTTAATGCTGCATACCATTGTTTTTGAGATAAAAATGGATTTCCCCGACTGCGTTGTTCATCCTCTAAAGGATTCATCAATAAACCATCGGTAATATCAAAAATTAATTGCGGTTCAGTGATTTCCCAAAGTAATAATAAACCACCTGAACTTAATAGCGATCGCACATTATCAAGGGTTTTATTAATGTTACGAGTGACGTGTAAAACGTTCACAGCAATTACTACATCAAAACTGTGGAGTTCATACCCTTGTTCAGCTGGAGATTTTTCGATATCCAAAAATTTATATTCAACAAATGGATAAGCACTAAAATTTTCTTTGGCTCGATTGAGTAATAATCCACCAACATCAGTAAAGGTATAGGTTGTGCGTTCTCTGGGTAAGACAGGTAATAAAGCTGCGGTGGCTATCCCTTGTCCGCCGCCAATTTCTAATATTTTTAGGTTGATATTGGGGGGTAATAATTTGATGATCTGTTGTAAACCTGCCTGCATGATACCTTTTAAATAGGTATCTAATGCAATTTCCGATTGTGGAGTTTCTCTACTTTTATTGATAGCGTTAAAAAATAATTCTAAAGGTTCTACTTCACCTTTCAAGACAACTGGTAAATTTACACCACATTCTGCGACAAGATTGACTAATTGTGGTAAATTTTCTAATTTTAGTTTAGCAGTAGCTAAATAATTATTGATGGTATCATGCGACAAGGAAATTAAGTTGCTAAATAGCCCTTGTTCTTGTTGTAGATGTCCATATTTTACCAAGACATCTAACCACCGATGTAATAACTGTTGATAGCGAGGAATGATACCGCTTTGCTGATATAATTCAGCAAAATTATACTTGATGGAAGAATCTTTAAAGATATCTAAATTTCTCAATGCCAAGTTAATGTAAGCCACACATAAATCATCTAAACACTGTTGATTACGGAAATAAGTTTCGGCATCAAGTGGCTGAGTTTGAGCCTGTATTTTACTAGTTGTGACGACAGATTTCCAAAGCGTATCTGTTATGTTTGACGCTTTAAATAGCTGTGGTTGTGCTTCTATCCAATAACGCTGACGTTCAAAAGGATAGGTAGGTAAGGGAATATGGTAGGGTTTTTCGTGGCGATAAAAACTCAACCAATCAACTTTAATTCCTTGCAACCATAGGCGACCCAAAGTATTTAATATAAATGCGATATCTGACTTTTGTTCTTGGGGATGACGGAGTGAAGTGAGAGTAACTACCTCTGGTTTTTGATGTTGTTTGACAAAGGTAGTTAAAGTTCTACCAGACCCCACCTCCAAAAATATACGTTCTGGTTGCTGGAGTAACTCGGTGATTCCTTGACCAAATAGCACGGTTTGGCGGAGATGTTTTGCCCAATAGTCGGGGTTTGTGGCGGTGGTTGCATCTATCCATGTCCCACTGACATTCGATATCAAGGGAATTTGGGGAGGATGGAGGGAAATTTGTTGTAAAAGTTGCGTCAATGGCTCAACAACTGCATCCATCATCGGAGAGTGAAAAGCGTGAGATGTGTGCAGTCGGCGATAATTTATCCCTTGCTGTTGTAGTTTTAGTTCTAATTGAGCGATCGCATTTATCGTACCTGAAACTACACAGTTTGATGGCGAATTACTTGCAGCTAAAGCCAGTTCTCCACCCAAAAAAGGTAGAATTTCCGACTCTGACATTTGCACCGACAGCATCGCGCCGCCTTGCTGTTGCTGCATCAAGCTTCCACGAGTAGCAACTAGCGTTAACGCATCTTCTAAACTAAAAACCCCTGCTAAAGTTGCGGCTACATATTCCCCAATACTATGACCAATCATCGCTTCTGGATGTACACCCCAACTCATCCATAATTTTGCTAAAGCATACTCAATCACAAATAAAGCAGGCTGGACTATAGCAGTTTGGGTTAGTTCTGGAGTCTGGGTTGCTTGGGGATAAAGTACCTCACGTAAATCAAGATTTAGGTGTGGTTTGAGCAGTTCAGCACAATAATCAATTTGTTCTCTAAACTCTGGTTGACTTTCATAAAGTTCTTTCCCCATATCTACATACTGAGAACCCTGTCCAGGAAACATAAACACTACTGGACTATGACCGGATTTTTGGTAGTTGGTGAAAACTTCTGGGCTATCTGGAGATGTGAAAGCTGTAATGCTATGTTCAAGATTTTGACACACCAAAATCCGCCGATGCTCAAAAGCTTTACGACCAACAGCCAAAGTGTAAGCCACATCAGCCAAATTTATATCTTGATTTTGCTGCAAGTATTGGACTAAATTCTCTGTCGCCGTCTCCAGGGCTGTGCTAGTCTTTGCTGATAGTACCAACAAATGAAATCTCCCCTGCACCCCTGCACCCCTGCTTCCTTGCTCAATAATTGGTGCTTCTTCCAAAATTACATGAGCATTAGTTCCCCCAATTCCAAAGGAACTCACACCCGCACGCCGAGGAGTACCATTTGTCTGCCAATCTGTTATACCATTTCACTAAAAAAATGATAA
>NZ_DF978430.1:37874-78793 GCF_002897135.1 Nostoc cycadae WK-1
ATACCATTTCACTAAAAAAATGATAAAGGTAATTAGGGAAGAAATATGAGCAGAAGTGTATGGCAGGAGTCACCAAAGTAAAAATAAAAGAGTCAGCCGAGGAATTACATGATCTGCTGAGAAAACAAAAAACAGCATTAGGGAAAGAACGAATAAGCGCGTTGTATTTACTGAAGATAGGGCATGTAAAGACAATACAAGATTTGGCAGTGGTGTTGGGAAGAGGGAGTGCGACGGTACAAAGGTGGTTAAAGGCTTATACAGAGTCGGGAATTACCAGTCTAGTATCAAGAAAGAAGGGATCAGGGCGACCACCAATTATTAACACGGAAGTAAGAGAGCAACTTTTAAAAGAACTGGATGACCCCCAGGGATTCAAAAGTTATGAAGAAATCCGAACATGGTTAAAAGCGGTGGAGGGGGTAGAAGCTTCATATAAAGTAGTACACGATACGGTGCGTTATCAAATGAAAGCGAAGCTAAAAGTGCCGCGTGCAGTAGGTATAAAACACCAGGAAGAAGCGGAAGAAGAATTTAAAAAAAACTTCCCCAATACTTAGAAGTAATTAAAAAACACGTCATACCAGAAAAAGACAAAAACAGAAGCATCAGATATTGGTGTGAGGACGAAAGCCGTGTGGGGTTGAAAACTGAAGCTGGCAGATTAATTACAATAAAAGGTACCAAGCCTGTTGGTATCATCCAATGGAAACGAGAGAATTTTTATTTATATGGATTGGTAGAACCATTAACTGGAGAATACTTTATCTGGGAATTTTCTCATTTAAATGCAGCTTGTTTTCAGGTTTTCTTAGAAAAGTTCTCTGCTACTTATGCCCAAGATATACATATCATTCAGTTAGATAATGGTGCTTTTCATTTTAGTCAGCATCTTCAGATACCAGAGAATATAATTTTATTGTTTCAACCTCCACATACACCACAAGTTAATCCCATCGAGCGATTATGGGAGGAAGTTAAAAGACATTTGGCGTGGGAAAGCTTTGGAACGTTAGATGAATTGAGGTATTTTATCTGGAAGCGTTTAGAGAAATTAAACACATCAATCGTTGCTTCTATTACAGGTTGGGATTTTATTCTTGATGCTTTATTTGCATCAGATTTTTCGTGAATTGGTATTAGCTGAGTATTTACATAAAAAGGACTATTGGCAAAATCAATTTGGGGATTTGGTGCTTGATAATGGAGGCTAGGCGGGATTTTTTGATGCTGGAGTGCCAAAACCGTCTTGATTAAACCTGCTATCCCAGCCGCCGCATCCAAATGTCCAGTATTAGTTTTTAAAGAACCAATAGCACAAAAGCCGCTTTTCTCAGTACTGGCGCGAAAAGCTTCAGTTAAAGCCGCAATTTCGATAGGATCTCCTAAAGATGTGCCTGTACCGTGGGCTTCAATATAGGTGATAGTTTCTGGTGGAACTTCAGCCACAACTTGAGCCGTTCTGATAACCTTGGCTTGAGACTCTATCCGAGGTGCAGTGTAGCTGACTTTTTGTGAACCATCGTTATTGGTAGCAGAACCTTTAATGACTGCATAGATGGTATCTTGATCTGCGATCGCATCTTCTAATCTCTTTAACACTACAATGCCCACACCTTCACCCCCAACAGTTCCCTGTGCATTGGCATCAAAAGCGCGGCAATGTCCATCCGGCGAACCGATACCCCCTTCTTTATAAAAATATCCCTGTTTTCGCAATGCACTAATAGAAACACCACCCGCTAAAGCCATGTCACATTCTCCGTTCAAGAGACTTTGACAAGCTAAGTGAACAGCAACTAGCGAAGTTGAACAAGCCGTTTGAACTGTATAACTAGGCCCTTGTAAATTAAATTTGTAAGAAACACGAGTACTTAAAAAATCCTTATCCCCACCAATTGCTATTTGGTGAGCATCAACAGAATTACGAATATTTTCATTTATATATATATTAAATAGGTAGCTACTTAAACTACTACCTGCATGAACACCAATAGATCCAGGATAATTTTCACAGTTATAACCAGCATTTTCTAAAGCTGACCAAGCACATTCTAAAAACAATCGATGTTGTGGATCTGTAATTTCTGCTTCTTTAGGAGTAAACCCAAAAAATGGTGCATCAAATAATTCTGCGTCTGCTAATACACCTCTAGCTTTCACATATTTCGGATTATCAACGATAGTTGGCTCCACGCCTGAACTTATTAGTTCCTCATCTGTAAAAAAAGTAATTGACTCTACACCCGCTTGTAAATTCTCCCAGAATTCTGCAATATTTTTCGCCCCAGGAAACCGCCCTGATAAACCAATAATTGCTATTTCTGACCCATTTTGCTGAAATGTTGCTGAATCATCCATTTTTCTATAATTCCTCTGCGTCTCTGTGGTTCGTTTTTCTTAAATACTTCTAGCTGACTTCATTTTTTGCAACCGTTTTTTCTGCTGTTCCTTTGCAGAAGTAATTTTTTCAACCTGATTATCTTCCTTCTGAACCAATACAGGTTGATTTTTTAACTTACTCAAATAATCGGCTAAATAACTGATAGTTGGATATCTAAATAAGTCCAGCATTGATAAATCAATTGGAAATATTTTTCGCAATTCACTATGCACCTTAATCATCAGCAGTGAATGACCACCAATTTCAAAAAAATTATCGTGAATACCGATATTTTCTAGATTCAAAGCTTTTTGCCAAATCTTAGCAATAGTTTGTTCTACCTCAGTTTGCGGTATTACATAATTCGCTGCTAATTCTGGACGCAATTTATCCGGTTTAGGTAATACAAGCCTGTCTATTTTGCCGTTGGGTGTAATTGGTAAACTTTTTAGAACAACAAAAGCAGAAGGAATCATGTATTCTGGCAGTTGTTCGTGTAAAAAGCTTCGTAGTTGATTAGCTGTTAGTTGTGGCTGTAACTGAGAAGCAACATATCCTACTAAACGTTTATCACCTTGTTCGTCCTCCCAAACTTTTACTACTGCTTCACTCACATCAGGATGTTGGTTTAATTGCGCTTCAATTTCGCCTAATTCAATCCGAAAACCGCGAATTTTAACTTGCTCATCAACTCGCCCTAAAATTTCAATTTCGCCATTAGCTAAATAACGAGCTAAATCACCTGTTTTATAAAGGCGTGTTCCTGGTGCATTACTAAAAGGATTGGGAATAAATTTTTCTGCTGTTAATTGAGGTTGGTTAAGATATCCTCTCGCTACACCCATCCCACCTATATAAATTTCCCCAGGTACCCCAATAGGAGCAGGTTGAAAACAAGCATCTAATATATAAACTTGGACATTATCTATTGCTTTACCAACTGGCACCTCTTTGAATGCCACATTGAATTTATCTAAATTCGATAAATTGCTAATAGTTGTCCCAATTGTTGCTTCTGTAGGGCCGTAAGAATTAATTAATTGTATTTTATTTTTTACCCGTTCTAGCCAAGTTACTAATCGCTGTGGCAATGCTTTTTCACCACCAATGATGACTAAACGTAACAATTCAGGCAGTGGTAAATTATCCTCAAGTTCAGCAATTATTTGATGCCAAAAAGCTGTAGGTAAAGCTAATACAGTTATTTTTAAGTGGCGACACTGCTCTAAAAATGCTGGAATTGAACTCAACATTACATCATTTCTCAGCACCAATGTAGCACCAACAACCAAACTAGTAAATATTTCTTCTGCTGCTACATCAAAACAAATTGAGGCAAATTGTAGGATAACATCACTTGAATTTAAAGCATACTTAACAATCGCCGTTTCTGTATAATTTACTAAAGAATGATGTTGTATCATCACGCCTTTGGGCTTACCTGTAGAACCTGAAGTGTAAATCACATAAGCTAAGTTAGTGGTTGTTACTTTTATCTCCAGATTTGCTTGGCTTTCTTGAGCAATTAATGGCCAATCTACATCTAAATAAATAGTTTGCTGTTGGTTGTGCGGTAGCCACTCTTGCAATCGTTGTTGAGTTAACACTAAAGATACTTTGGCATCTTCTAGCATAAAACTCAGACGTTCTTGGGGATATGCCGGGTCAAGTGGTAGATATGCAGCACCCGCTTTTAAAATGCCTAAAATCCCCACAATCATGTCTAAAGAGCGCTCGACACAAATCCCTACTAAAACCTCTGGTTTTACACCTTGTTTTTTAAGGTAATGTGCTAGTTGATTAGCTTTGTGATTAAGTTCTTGGTAAGTTAAATATTGATGATCAAATGAGACTGCGATCGCATCAGGTGTTTTCTTGGCTTGAGCTTCAAACAACTTATGAATACATTGATTTTGACGATAATTAGCTTGGGTGTTATTCCATTCTACTAGTAATTGTTGCCTGTCGATATTGGTGAGCAATAACAATTCTGTAATTCGTTGTTGAGGATGAGCAACAAGACTTTCTAATAAAGTAATATAATGCTTGCCCCAGCGCTGGATTGTTTGAGAACTAAATAAGTCTGTGTTATATTCCAGTTCTAGCAAAAGTTCTATATTGCTCTGAATAATATTCAAATCAATATCGAACTTAGCAGTAGTATTATAGTTCTTAACTACTTCTAATTCACAATCTAAAGCAGCAAAATCAAATTGTGATTTATCTAAATTAAACCCAACTGTAAATAAAGGATTTCGGCTTTCATCTCGCACCAAATTTAAACTCTTGACTAAATTGATAAAAGGATAAAATTGATGCTCATAAGCTGCTAATAATTGCTCTTTTACATAACCCAGATAATCTATAAAAGCTGGCGATTTATCCACTTGGCTGCGTATTGGTAATATATTTACACAGTGACCCACCAAGCAATTATTATTAACTAACGATTGCCCTGCTGAAGCAATACCCACAACAATATCATTTTGATTACTTAGCCGCTGTAATAAAACCATATATCCAGCGAGAAGTGTAGTGAACAAAGTACATTGATACTCATCACTCAGACTTTTGATTTTTTGATATAAATTAGTATTAATCGTAAAAGTTTCTATCGCCCCATTATGCGTATTTACTGCTGGTCTAATCTTGTCACTTGGTAAAGTTAACACTGGAACTGAACCAGAAAATTGCTGTAGCCAATAAGCCTTAGCTTTTGCCATTTCTGGAGTTGATTGCTGGAGTATTTGCCATTGAACATACTCGCTATATTGCATTGGCTGGGGAAGTTCACAAGTAATATTTTGAGATTCGGCTGCATAAATTACTGCTAACTCTCGTAGTACGATCGCCATTGACCAACCATCAGCCACAATATGATGAACCGTGAAAACTAAAAGATGATGGTTTGACTCTAACTTGATAATATGAAACCGCAATAAAGGAGCTTTTGCTAAATCAAAGTTTTCTTGAGCTTCTTGTTTTAAAAATTTTGCTAACTCTGCTTGGCAATGTTGTTTATCTAAAGTTGAAAAATCTATGTAAGGAATATCTATTGTTAGTTTAGGATGAATTAATTGATAATTGCCTTCAGAACTGAAAGTAGTGCGTAAGGCTTCATGACGATTGATAACTGTTTGAATTGCCTGATATACTGCTTCTAATTTAAATGAGCCACGCAAATGAATAGACATTGATTGGTTATAAGCACGGGAAGCATTATCTCCGATTTGTGCCATAAACCAAAGTTCTTTCTGTACTTCTGTTAGGGGAAGAGTAACTATTCCCTGGCTCGGCGGTAATTCATCACCTTGATTATTAATTACAGGCGGATCTACTGGTAAAAAATCACCTGCTTGCAATTCTAATATGCTATCTTGAATAGCTCTAATTAAAGTTTCAATATCTTCATCAGTATGAGCAGTAGATATATAAAAACTCCGCCCTTCCCATATATAAATACCTTTTTCTATCAGATGATAGAATAATAAATTCATCCAAACTAAATTGGGCGGATAAACAAACCGGAATAGTGAGCCACAATTAACAACCTTAATTGGTAACTGCTTTTGTTGAAAGTAACTATTGAGGGTCTCGGCAATTTTTGCGGTTTTACTGGCTAATTCTGCTTGTAGTTTTTCACCACTATTTTTGATATGGTTAAGTACAGCCCAAGCAACAGCCATGACCAAAGGATTTTTGAAAAAAGTTCCAGCAAAGATGGTTGTTTCTTGTTGTGGGGAAGAAGCATCACCGTAATTCCAAAAACCGCCATCAAGTGCATCCATAAAAGTAGCTTTACCTGCGATTACCCCAATTGGTAAACCAGAGCCAAGGGCTTTACCGTAAGTTGTAATATCTGCTTGAATATTCCACATTGCTTGAATGCCACCTGGGTGCATCCGAAAGCCTGTGATGACTTCATCAAAAATTAAGACGATGCCTGCTTCTTCGCTCAGTTGTCTCAATTTATATAAAAACTCTTTGGGTTGGAAATCTGGGCGACGACTTTGTATAGGCTCAACTAAAACGGCAGCTAATTCATGAGCATGGGCTTTGAGAGTTTCTAAAGATTCAAGGCTTCCATAGTTGAGTACGATAACGTTTTCGATAAAGTGTTGGGGAATTCCTGGTGCGGCTGGTAAAGAACGGAGGGTTGTTTCTGCTATGGGGACTCCTGCCACTAAAACTTCATCTAATGTGCCATGATAAGAACCGTTAAATACAGCAATTTTGGCGCGTCTTGTAGTTGCTCTGGCGATGCGAATAGCTCCCATAACGGCATCTGTACCAGAGTTACAAAAGGTGACTCGTTCTTGATTAGTCAGTTCACAAAATAATTTAGCAACTTTACTTGTCAAATGTGATTGTGGGCCATTTTGCATACCTTGCTGAATATGCTGTTGAATCGCTTCTACAACAAAATCGGGAGAATGACCAAATAACAGTGAGCCAAAGCCCATTGACACATCAATGTATTCATTACCATCAACATCCCAAATTTTCGCACCAGCAGCACGTTGAGCATGAATGGGATACAGCATCTCTTTGAGAGCTAGACGAAACCCGGTAATTGATCTGGGATTTGCGTGGAAAGAACGAGCTTCTTGGGTGAGGCGTTTCGATTCTGAAGTGCGTTGAACAAATCTGGTGATTAAGGCATTTAAATGTTGCTGCTGACGAGGGTTTAAAGTTGTTTTTTCTATCTGTTGGGAATTTATGGATATTTGCGGTTGAGGGATGTTGGCAGAAACTTGATTTACAGGGGAAATTTTCTTGAGTGCAGGGCTGTTACGCAGCAAGTCTAATTGTTGAGCCATGAGCTTTAGTTGCTCTGACATAAGCCGGGTAATTCCCTGATTTCCGCTATTATTTAATAACAGTTTAGCTGAACTTTTACTTGTAGGCAGTTCTGGTATTACTCGTGGTTTTTCCTGTTCAAAAGATGGCGGTAATTGTTGCGCTATATGTACAGCCAAGTCATGCAGTGTGGAAAATTCTTCTAGTAATTGGCGAAAAGGAATTTTTACACCTAATTTTTCTTGTAATAAGCGACTAAATTGAATTAATACCAGGGATTCAAATCCCAGTTCTAAAAGATTGGTATGAATATCTATTTTGGCACTAGTGATGCCAAAGTTTGCACCTAATATCTCTTTAATTTTTAATAAAACGATATCAATTTGTGAGCTATTTAATAAAGAGTTTACTTCTTGATTAGGCATAATATTTTAGGGCTGTTTACGAACCACGGAGGCACAGACAAGCCAGTGCGTTGGGCAGGCTACCCGACTTGTCGCAACTGGCGCGACTCAGAGTTACAAGGGTGTAGTCAAAATTGTGGCGATTAGAAATATTATTCTTTGAGTAATTGCAATAGTTCTAACTGTTGAGACATAATTTCTATTTGCTGAGATATTAGTTTTTCCAGTGATTTATCTAATAATTCTGGTTCTTGTGGAGATACTGGGATATTTGTAGGGTTATACTCTAATTTTTGACAAAGCGTTTCTTGGTTAAGTGATTTACTTGGTTCAATCCAATACCTTTGTCTTTCAAAAGGATAGGTCGGCAAGGGGATACGATGACATTGTTGATGAGCATAAAATTTTGACCAATTTATAGGCACTCCAGCTAACCAAAGTTGACCTAATGTATTAAGAAAGAAGGAGATATCCGAAGCTTGAATTTTAGGATGGCGCAAGGAAGAAACTACAAGCTGTTTAGTAATTTGATTTGAATGCTGTTGAGCTAAACTACTTAATGTCCGTCCAGGGCCAACCTCTAATAAAATTTGATTTGGATGTTGTAGTAATACAGTAATTCCTTCACTAAATCGTACTGTTCGCCGTAAATGCTGCACCCAGTATTTTGAATCTGTGGCTTCATTTTTAGTTAGCCAATTGCCAGTCAAGTTAGATAATATTGGAATTTTTGGGGAATTTAGATTAATTTGACCAATTTTTTCTTGAAATGGCTCCAAAATCGAGTCCATCATCTGAGAATGAAAAGCATGAGAAGTGTGTAGAGGGCGAGACTCTATACCTTGCTCAGTTAATTTACTTTGTAAGTCATGAATTGCCTGAGTTGTCCCCGAAACTACACAGTTATTTGGGCTATTAATAGCAGCTAGGCAAATATTTTCATTCAACCAAGGCTGAAGTTCTGCTGCTGATAGTGGCACTGCAAGCATAGCTCCGGCTGGCTGTTGTTGCATCAGTCGCCCTCTAATAGCAACTAGTATTAAGGCATCTTCTAAGGAAAATACACCCGCAATACAAGCAGCTACATATTCTCCAATACTATGACCAATCATTGCGGAAGGTCGCACTCCCCACGCTATCCACAATTGAGCTAAGGCGTACTCAACTATAAATAATGCTGGTTGAGTAAGAGAAGTTTGTTGTAATTGTTGATTTGCTATTTCTTGATATTCATCATTTGGATAAAGTAAATTACGTAAATCTAGACCTAAATGAGGTTGGAGAAACTCGGCACAATAATCAATTTGTTCTTTAAAAATTAACTCTGTTTTATAAAGTTCCCGCCCCATATTTACATACTGGGAACCTTGACCGGGAAACATAAAAATTACAGAGTGATTATTTAATTCTTGGCAGTGGTTAAAATCTAGTTGTTGTTCTTTAATGGTTAAAGCTTTGACTGCATCTTGAATATCTTGGGCAACTATAAATCGCCGATATGCAAACGCCTGACGACCAATACTTAAGGTATAAGCAACATCAGCCAAGTTAATTTTTAAGTTTTGTTGACAATAATTAGCTAAATTGCTCGTAGCAGTTTCTAAGGCTGTACTAGTTTTAGCAGACAGTACCAAAACTTGATATCGTCTTCTTTGCTCCTCTACTCCTTGGTCACGGAGCGTTTGCGTAGCGTCTTGCAGAGAAAGCGAAGTGCTGCTCCCCTGCTTCATAACGGGAGCTTCTTCTAAAATGATATGAGCATTTGTTCCTCCAATACCAAAGGAACTCACCCCAGCGCGTCGAGGAGTGCCATTAGTTTCCCATGCAGATAATTGAGTATTTACATAGAAAGGACTGTTGGCAAAATCAATTTGCGGATTAGGTTTTGCAAAATGCAAACTGGGTGGTATTTGTTTGTGTTTGAGCGCTAAAACTGTCTTGATTAAACCTGCAACACCAGCGGCGGCATCTAAATGTCCAATATTTGTTTTGAGTGAACCAATAGCACAGAAATTCTTTTTCTGAGTGCTGGCGCGGAAACATTTGGTTAATGCAGCAATTTCTATTGGGTCGCCAAGATTGGTGCCTGTGCCATGAGTTTCTATATAACTGATAGTTTCGGGGTGGACTCCTGATATAGAAAGAGCTTCAGCAATGACTTTTGCTTGCCCATTTACACTTGGTGCAGTGTAACCAACTTTGAAAGAACCATCGTTATTAATAGCTGAACTTTTAATAACAGCATGAATATAATCGCCATCTGCGATCGCATTCTTTAATAGCTTTAATACTACAATACCTACACCGTTACCAGTCAGCGTTCCTTGGGCGTTGGCATCAAAAGCACGGCAATGGCCATCGGGGGAAAGAATACTTCCTTCCTGATAGAGATAGCCAGCTTTGTGTGGCATGTTGATTAATACTCCACCAGCCAGAGCAATATCGCTTTCGCCATTAAGTAAGCTTTGACAAGCAAAATGAACTGCAACTAATGAAGTAGAACAGGCAGTTTGCACATTTACACTTGGGCCTTTCAAATTTAATTTGTAAGAAACAAGTGTTGGTAAAAAATCTCCTCTATTACCAATTAAAGTGCGGAATTTTCCTACTGATGCTTCTAAAAGTTCACGGTTGGGATAAAGATGAAATAAAAAGTACGTGTCCATTCCCACACCTGCGTAAACTCCTATTTGTCCTGGGTAGGTTTTAGAGTCGTAGCCAGCATTTTCTAAAGCAGTCCACGCATGTTCTAGGAAAAAGCGGTGTTGCGGATCTGTGATTTCTGCTTCCTTGGGAGTAAATTCAAAAAATTCAGCGTCAAATAAATCTACATCTTCTAATATTGCTTTGGCTTTAACATAATTAGGTTGATTAATATCATTCTTATCTACTCCAGAAGAGATTAATTCTTCTTCTGTAAAAAAAGAAACTGATTCAACACCATTTTGTAAATTTTGCCAAAATTCATCCAGGTTTTTGGCTCCAGGAAAGCACCCTGACATACCAATAATGGCGATTTCATCTAGTCCAGTAAATGTATTAGAGTTATTCATATCCATACTGCTACTGGATTGTTGCTCGATGTTGTTGTCTGAGTTGTCTTTGTTGCAGATTTGATTCTCTGCGGGTTTCAACGGAGTCGGAGTTAAGTTCTAAATTAGGTTGTTTTGGGTGCTGACTTAAATGGTTTGCCAAGGTGCTGATTGTGGGACATTCAAATAATTCAACCATTGAAATATCTCTGTTTAAAGCTGTACGCAGTTTGGTATGAATTTGTACCATTAGTAAGGAGTGACCGCCGAGGTCGAAGAAATTATGATGGATGCCTACTTTTTCAACTTTTAGTACTTCTTGCCAGATATTGGTAATCATTTGCTCTAGTTCAGACTGCGGAGCAACAAATGTTTCTTCAAGTTGAATTTGTACCTGTTGAGGTAATGCTTTATAGTCAACTTTGCCATTAGGTAATACGGGCAAAGACTTCAACATTAAAAAGGTAGAAGGCACCATATATTCCGGCAAATTTTTCATCAAAAAGCTGCGAAATTCGCTACTAGAAGGAAATGTTTTTTGATGAGGAATGATATAGGCAATGAGACGAAAATTTTCCTCGGTGGCGATAACTACAACTTCTCGCACTAAAGGATGTTGCTTTAAAGCTGCTTCAATTTCTCCGATTTCAATACGATAGCCGCGAATTTTTACTTGTCTATCAATTCGTCCTAAAAATTCAATGTTACTATCTGCACGGTATTGAGCTAAATCTCCAGTTTTATATAAGCGTGCATTTGGCTCTTGAATAAAGGGGTTATTAATGAATTTTTGGGTGGTTAATTCTGGCTGGTTGAGATAACCTAAGCTAATACCATCACCACCTAGATAAATTTCTCCAGGAACACCAATAGGGACAGGATGAAGGTTAGCATCTAAAATATAAATCTGAGTATTAGCAATAGGCTTACCGATGGGAATTTTTGTTAATTCCTGAGACTGACAAAGATAAACACTGCTCCATACAGTTGCTTCTGTGGGGCCGTATTCGTTATATAAAGAAGCTTGGGTAAGATATTTTTGGTGGAGTTTGACTAACTCATTGGGGCATATTTCACCAGCCACAATAATAGCTTGTAGTGAAGCTAATTGTTCTGGGATTGCTTGTTGTAAAATCAGTGCATAAAGGGAAGGAAGACTTAAAAGATGAGAAATCTGATTTTCGCAAATTAACTTAACTAGTTTTGGTATTTCTAGCTGTAAACCTTCTTTTGGTAATACTAAAGTTCCGCCACTGCAAAGTGTCCAAAAAATCCCGGCGACTGAACTATCAAAGGCGAAGGATGAAAGTAATAAAAAGCGGCTGACAGGTTTTTGATAATAATTAATTCGAGCAGTTGTAGAATGAACAAGATTGCGATGAGTAATTTGTACGCCTTTGGGTTGACCTGTAGAACCAGACGTATAAATTATATAAGCTAAGTTGTGAGGCGTAATTGGTAGTGTGAGATTTTCTTGATTTTGGCTTGTAATTATTTCCCAGTCAGTATCTAAACAGATAACCTGTGCTTGGTGTGTGGGTAGTTTTTCTAGTAATGCTTGTTGAGTTAATAAAACGGAGGTTTGGGAATTTTCTAAAATCCAGGCTAATCTTTCTTGGGGATAAGTTGGATCTAACGGTAGGTATGCACCGCCCGCTTTGAGAATTCCAAGAATCCCCACAATCATATCTAGATTACGTTGGAAACATATCCCAATTAAAGTTCCTGGGATTACGCCAATCTTTTGGAGGTAATTTGCTAGTTGATTAGCTTGATTATTTAGTTGGCTGTAGCTTAATTGTTGCTGGTCAAACTCTACAGCAATATTATTTGGTTGCTGCTGGGCTTGGTATTCAATTAACTGGTGAATACATTTATCTTTAGGATAATCAGTTTGATTTTGATTAAATTCAACTATTAGTTGGTGCTTGGCGCGATCGCTTAAAATTTCCAACTCACTAATTACCGCTTCTGGATGCTTTACTACACTTGATAATAATGTAGAAAATTGTTCTACTAAACGTTGTATATCTTCTACATCAAACAAATGAGAATCATAATGAAATTTCGTCAATAAATCATCATACTTATCTACGCAAGCAAGCTTGATTTTAAATCGTTCTATACAACTAGAAGAATTTTGAATTGTAAAAGATATGTTATTTTCGGTATGTTTTAGATATTTATCTGTAAAATCAAAACATACAGGGTAATAAGCTAATTTATTGGTGATTAATTCCCAAGAAAAACACTCTTGCCATTTATAAATATCTTGTTCTGTTTCGTTGATTTGCTGTAATATTTCTGTAAATTTGGCTTTTTCTGTCAAATGACAAGTAAGTGGTAAGGATTTAGCAAATAACCCCATAGCTTCTGCTAATTCCGGGAAATTTCTACCTTCAAAAACTTTACCAATTAGCAAATTTTGTTGTTGAGTTAAACGCCAGAGTAAAACTGACCAACAAGCCAGGAAAAATCTAGAAATAGAAGTATTATATTTTTGGGCGATCGCAGCAATATGAGCTTTTAAATTATGATTAATGTTTAAGGTCAAAAACTCAGGTTTAAACTCTTTTGATTCAGCAACATATTTCTCAAAGGGTAACTGGAAATTGAGAATATCTGATAAATCTTGCTTGCGCCAATATTCTCTGCCAATTTCTGCACCTGCTGATTTAATGAATTCATGCTGCCATTCGGAGAAATCTGCATATTGTAATGGTTCTGTCCAGATATGCTTACTATTCGCATATAAACGACTGAGTTCATCAACTAAATTTCTGAGAGTCTTTGCATCTCCATAAACAGCAGGTAAACCTAGAAACAATATATGTTTTGTTAGTGATAAGTTAGCTAAGGATACCTGTAAAGGTGAATTTTTTTCAAAGTCAAAGTTTTGTTGAGTAAATTCCTGAAAAATTTCGGCAATTTTAGCCGCTTGTACTTGAGAATTATCACCATCTAGATGATATTGCTTATTTAAGCTGACGTTAGCATTAGAAATAACTTGTACTGGAATCATCATTCCTGGTACATATTTAAATGTTGTCCGCAAAATTTCATGACGATTCACAATAGTTTGTAAAGTTGCAACTAATTTAGTGGTTTCAATGTTGCCCTCTATGAGAACACTACATTTCACAAAATAAGCTGAACTTGGAGTTACTTGCTGTAATAACCATAAATGCTCTTGTTGAGGCGAAAGTTGAAAACCCTCAATTACTTCTGTACTCATATTCATAAATTCCATTTTTATAATCTAAAGTTCTTTGATATTTAGTGCTTCTGCCATTCCTACTAACACTTGTCGTGTCCCTACAAAAGGTTCGCGTCCATGCACTGCTAACATATTGTCTAACATCAAAATGTCCCCTTTCTGCCAAGGGAAACTAACCATTGCTTGCTGATAAACTTCCCGCAGATATGTTAAAACTGAAGACTCAATTGGCGAACCATCACCGTAATATGTATTAGTTGGCAAGTCTTCTTCTTTAAAACCAGCTAGTAATGCCTCGCGGGTATTTTTTTCTAATGTGGAAACGTGAAAAAAAGTTGCATGATTGAACCAAACAAGTTCACCTGTGTGGGGATGTTTAACAATAGCTGGGCCAATTTGACGTGTTCTTAAGCGATCGCCATCTTTCCATTCAACTTTTATATCATGAATGTGACAATATTCTTCTACTTTTGCTTTTTCATTCGTCTGAAATACGGTTTGCCAAGGTAAGCCAAAACCATCGCCAAAATTCCGCACGTACATAACTTTTTTTTCGATGAAACGCTCTCGAATTTTGGGTTCTATCCGCGCAAAAATTTCTCGACAACTACCAACTGGTGTTTCACCTCCCTGCTGTGCTGGGGTCACACAAAAGAAGAATATCTTCAACGGAAAGGTAGGAGAATAAGCATGTTCATTATGGGGAAATATACTTTGATCTGCTGGATAATCAGTTGACGTATAGATTCGATCACTCACTTGAGTCCGCGGTGAAGCTCGATAGCGATATTCCATAGCTTCAAAGCAAATTGCTTTAATTACTTGCTCAAATTCTGCTATGGCATCAATGTTAAAACCCCGAAAAAGAATCGCTCCATGTTTCAACAACTGGGCGTTAATAAAATCCCGATTAGTCGATGCCCAAACTGCTAAATCTAACTTTCTTACAGAAGATTTTATCACTAAAGGAAAGTTTTTATCTTGATTGAAATATTCTGTCTCGATTAAATCTTGTGCAGATATTTTTAGCGATTTACGCTTAAATACTGGCAGTGCATTAACTGAAGTTTTTTGTAATTCTTCCATATTAAAATAGAAATGTTTGAATTTGTTAGTTCAAATATAAAGAAGTCAGGACTTAGAAAGCAGAGTGTAGGAAGTTATGAGTATCAATTAAAACTTTACGACTCTAAATTCAGAAAGGAAAAAATATTTAGCTTTTGCGACAAACAAAACAGCCAACATGACCTGATGATTCTATGCCAAAATCATTTTTGATATCGTAAAAAACAATATCTGTAAAACCTACCTTTGCTAAAGTAGATTTAACATCTGTTACAGAATAAAGCTTCCAGTTAAAAGTCATGTTGAAACGTTGCCATTGACCATCGATTAATTCAAATCTTGTAGTGCGATCGCAACCTATTTTTGTCTCTACATCGTAGTCAAACTGGTTAATCCAGGCATTGTTTTCTTTAGCTTCGCCTTGAATCTTAGTAGTCTGCCAATCTTCTATACACAGTTCTTCTACATACAAGTCGAATATGAATATACCATTTTCTCGCAATGCTTGATATACGTTTTGAAAAACACTTTGTAATTCTTCCAGAGTATTTATCAGGTTAAGGCCGACATCTGTAGAAATGACTGCATGAAAAATAGATGTAAATTGAAAAAATCTGGCATCTTCTAAGATAAATTCTGCATGAGGTGCATTTTTTCTGGCATAGCGTAGCATTTCTTCTGAGCTATCAATACCTGTAACTTGATAGCCTTTTTGTAGAAGTCTTTGGGCGATTTGTCCTGTACCACAACAAATATCTAGAATACGCGCTGGCTTTGGAAGATGTTGTAAAACTAATTGTTCTAATTGCTCTACTACAATATCATGCCTCTGTTTATTTTGGTCATCATACATAGAAGCTAAACTATCATATTCTGCATAGCGATTTTTAGTAGTCATGATTAACTTTCCTATTTGTTTCTCAAGAAAAACATTGTTGTTTTTGTACTTACTTAGACCTACGTTTAATGTTTATTAAATTTCGTTGCAGACTCTGTTGATACTCTTGCTCTTGCACAACACGCTGTTGTTTGTTTGCTTCGATAAGCATAGTCTTTAGCTCCAGCAATTTAACATCAGGCTGTGACACAATGCGACTCATAAGTATTTCCAGATTTTGTAATATTTGAGATGCTGTCGTTGCTTTAAATAAATCTGTGCTGTATTTTAAATCAGCAACTAATCCTTGCTCTGTATCTGTAAGGATTAAAAGTAAGTCAAACTCAGCAATTTCTTTATCAATATCTAATAGATTGAGCCTTAACCCTGGCAATTCTAAAACCGGCATAGGTGCATTTTGGAGAATACATTTCACTTGAAACAAAGGTGAACGGCTAAAATCGCGTTCTGGATTTAATACTTCTACTAATTTGTCGAAAGGTAAATCTTGATGTGTGTAAGCTGATAAAGTGCGATCGCGCACTCTATCCAACAATTCCCGAAAACTGGGATTTCCTGTCATATCAGTCCGCAATACTAATTGATTGACAAAAAATCCAATTAATCCTTCTATTTCCGTTTGGTTGCGGTTGGCAACATCAGTCCCAACGACAATATCATTCTGATTTGTGTAGCAATGTAGTAGAGATTGGAATCCAGCTAACACAGTCATAAACAGCGTTACTTCATTCTCGCTACTCAATTGTTTGATAGCTTGAGACAGGTGTTGATTGAATATCAGGGTTTGTTTTGCACCTCGAAAGGTGCGCTGCGATGGACGAGGAAAATCCGTAGGTAATTCTAAAATTGGTAGGTTTTGTAATTGCTGCTGCCAATAATCAAGTTGGGTTTGTAATACTTCACCCTGGAACCACTCTCTTTGCCAGATAGCGAAGTCTGCATACTGAATCTGTAATTCTGGTAATGAAGAGGTTTCCCCTGTACAAAAGGCGGTATAGAGAGTGGCTAACTCTTTGATCAATACACCCATTGACCACCCATCCGCAACAATATGATGGATGGTTAGTAAGGCAATATGTTCATTTTCATCTAGGTGTAAAAGAGTACACCGCAGCAAAGGCGATTGAGTTAAATCAAAGGTGCGGTGTGATTCAATAATTGCTAGTCTTTCCACCTCAGCAGCACGTTCTGCTACTGGTACATGACATAAGTCTATAACAGGTAACTGCACATTTAAAGTAGGTGCGATCGCCTGATATACTTGTCCATCTACTAGCGAAAAAGTAGTCCGCAATACTTCATGACGAGCAATAATTTCATTCAGGCTTTGTTCTAAGGCTGTGATGTTTAAATCACCAGACAGCTTTACCGCAGCAGAAATATTGTATGTGCTATTACCTGGATATAATTGTTCTAATAACCATAATCTAGTTTGGGCAAAAGACAAAGGTAAATTTGCTTCTCTCGTTATCCGTGGAATAACAACAGTATTCAGTCCTAATTTTGCTGTTGTTTGTTGAATCGTTGTGGCGAGTTCAGCCACCGTCGGCGATGCAAATAAAGCACGTAGAGGTAAATCTATTCTTAATATTTTCCGTAGGCGAGAAATGATTTGAGTCGCTAATAATGAATGTCCGCCTAACTCAAAGAAATTGTTGTTAATACCTACTTGTGCAACACCCAGAACTTGCTGCCAAATTTCGGCGATCGCGGCTTCAATTGTATTGCGTGGTGCCACAAAAACTGCTGCTAAATTAGTTCTAGTAGTTTCCGGAGCAGGTAAGGCTCTGCGGTCTATTTTACCATTAGGTGTGAGGGGTAATTTTGCCAAAGTTACAAAAGCAGCAGGCAGCATATAATTAGGTAATTTCTCTGCTAAGAATTGGCGAAGTTCTGTTATTATCAATGTCTCATCTGGCTGAGGAACTACATAAGCAATTAATCGCTGATTACCTGGTTCATCTTCTCGAACTACAACTACACTAGCTTGCACATCTGGATGTTGATTTAAAGCTGCTTCAATTTCGCCTAATTCAATGCGGAAGCCACGCAATTTAACTTGATTGTCAATTCGTCCTAAAAATTCAATTGTGCCGTTTGCTCGATAACGCACCAAGTCTCCAGTTTTGTATAACCTAGCAGCAGAATCTAGGTTAAACGGATTGGATATAAACTTTTGGGCTGTCAGTTCTGGCTGATGTAAATAACCACGAGCTAAACCTGCTCCACCAATATGTAATTCCCCAGTTACACCAATAGGTACTAATTGATTGTATGCGTCTAGGATATAAAATTGGGTGTTAGTGATTGGATGTGCGATCGCCACACTATCTTTTACTAGGGATGCAGCAGACCAAATCGTAGTTTCTGTAGGGCCATACAAATTCCAGACTTCTTTACCTCGTTGTTGTAATTGTTGGGCGAGGGTGTAATCAAGAGCTTCACCACCACACAAAATTTTCAATTGCTTGTTTCCACGCCATCCAGCAGCCAGCAACATCCGCCAAGTGGCTGGAGTGGCTTGCATCACTGTCGCACCAGTAGCCGTTAATTGTTCTGATAATTGAATTCCATCAGAGGCTATTTGACGACTAATAATAACTGTTTGAGCGCCAACAATTAAGGGCAGAAATATTTCTAAACCAGCAATATCAAAAGATAATGTGGTGACAGATAGTAAGATATCTTGTGGCGTTAATCCAGGCTTTTGCCGCATTGCAGTTAAGAAATTGACAACAGCACTATGAGCAATTTGCACACCTTTTGGTTTACCAGTCGAACCGGAAGTATAAATTATATATGCTAAGTTTTCAGGAGTAAGTTTGTGAGTTAGATTGCTAGTATTTTGTTGAGCAATTTTTTCCCATTCCTCATCTAAACAAACTACCTGAGCTTGGTGAGGTGGTAAATTTTCTAATAATGACTTTTGAGTAATTAACACTGACAGTTGGGCATTTGCCAACATATAGCCTAAGCGTTCTTGGGGATAGGCTGGGTCTAAAGGTATGTATGCGCCGCCAGCTTTGAGTATCCCCAACAACCCAACAATCATTTCTAAAGAACGTTCTACACAAATCCCTACTAATACTTCTGCATCTACTCCCAAGTTTCGTAAATAATGGGCTAATTGATTGGCTCTTTGATTAAGTTCCTGATATGTTAACTGCTCATTCTCAAATACCACTGCCACCGCATCAGGGGTTTGTTCTACCTGTGCTTCAAATAGTTGATGAATACAAACAGATGGATAATCAGTTTGAGTATTATTTTGTGCGGCTAACAATTGCTGAGTTTCTGATGGTGTGAGGATGGGCAAACTCACTAAATCCTGTTCAGGATTACTTACCACCCCATCTAATAATGTCTGAAAATTACCCAAAATTCTAATGATAGTTTCAGCGTCAAATAAATCACTATTATATTCAAATACTCCCATCAAACCCTGATGAGTTTCTGTTAAAAATAGAGTTAAATCAAATCGAGATGCTTCTGTATCTACTTCCTCTATGTTAATACTTAAACCAGGCAGTTTAAGTTCGGTCATTGGGGCATTCTGGAGGGCAAACATTACCTGAAACAGTGGTGTATAGCTTAAATTGCGGTTTGGTTGTAATTCTTCTACCAACTGTTCAAAGGGCAAATCTTGATGAGAATATGCGCCTAAAGTAACTTCTCTCACTCGTTTAAGTAAGTCCCGAAAACTCAGATTACCTGCCACATTAGCCCGCAATACTATGGTATTGACAAAACAGCCAATTAGCTCTTCTATTTCCTTGCGGTTGCGGTTAGCAATGGGTGAACCAACGAGAATATCTTCTTGTCCAGTGTATCGATAAAGTAATGTCTGAAATGCTGCTAAAAGAGTCATAAATAATGTGACTCCTTCCTGCTGGCTCAAAGTTTTCAGTGCAGCAGTTAAGGTAGGAGAAATCGTGAAAAATTGTTTTCTTCCAGCAAAAGTTTGAATAGCAGACCTTGGTCTGTCGGTTGGCAGTTCTAATACTGGTAGACTACCACTTAATTGCTGTTTCCAGTAGTTCATTTGTTGCTGAAAAATTTCGCCCTGCAACCATTGACGCTGCCAAATAGCAAAATCTCCATACTGAATAGGTAATTCTGAAAGTTGAGAAGATTTGTTGTTATAAAATGATTCATAAAGTGCGGCAAGTTCGCGGACAATTACACCTGCTGACCAGCCATCAGCAATAATATGATGAATAGTAAATATTAATACATATTCTTGTGCAGCTAATTGTATAAGCAAGGTTTTCAATAGTGGGGCTGTAGTTAAATCAAAGCTGGTTTGTGCTTCTTGTTTAAGCAGTTTTTTAACTTCTATTTCTCGCGCCTCAGCAGATAAATCTTGAAGGTTGATTATGGGAATTTTTATACTGCAATCATAATTAATTACCTGGACTGGTTGTTCATCTACACAAGTAAAACTGGTTCGCAGTACTTCATGACGACTGATAATTTCGTTCAAACTTTGTTCTAAGGCTGTGATATTCAGCGCCCCTTGCAATTTTAAGGCGCGAGACAGGTTATAAGTACTACTTCCTGGGTCTAATTGTGCCAAAAACCACAACCTGATTTGGGCAAAAGCAAGTGGGAATACACCGTCTCGCACAACTGGTTGAATAGGTGGTAATTGTAGTTGTCCTCCGGCTTTTCGGGCTATCTCGATATGTTCTGCCAGTGTAGTGACTGTGGGATATTCAAACAAACTCCGCAAAGGTAAATCTATTTGAAAGGCTGTGCGTAATTGGGAAACAACTTGAGTAGCTAATAGAGAATGACCACCCAACTCAAAGAAGTTTTCATCAATATTTACTTGTCCAATACTCAAAATTTGCGCCCAAATTCCGGCTATCACTTCTTCTACGGGAGTAAGAGGCGTTTTTTGTGCGTTTGTTTGCAGTTGTATTTGTTCTAGTGTTGGTAATGCTTGACGGTTAATTTTCCCATTAGGTGTTAAGGGTAATGCTTCCAACATCACAAAGTGAGCAGGCAACATATAATCAGGTAATCTTTCTTTTAAAAAGCTGCGACAATTACTAAAGTTAGAATTCTGGAGATTCTGATCGTTAGATACTAAATAAGCAACTAATCTTTTTTCTCCAGCATCTTCCCTAGCAATAACTACCGCTTCTCGCACCGATGGATGTTGACACAGCACAGCTTCTATTTCTGCTAATTCGATACGGAAACCGCGAATTTTTACTTGGTGGTCGCTACGACCAATAAATTCAACTGTTCCATCTGGTAAGTAACGGCCTAAGTCTCCGGTTTTGTATAGCCTTGTTCCCGGTTCTGTGCTGAAGGGGTTGGGAATAAATCTGTCGGCTGTCAAATCTGGGCGATGCAGATAACCTTGACCAATACCTAAGCCAGCAATATATAATTCACCAGCGACACCCATTGGTAGAGGTTGTAGGTATTGATCCAAAATATAGATTTGGGTGTTGGCAATGGGGCGACCAAGAGGGACGATTTTTATTGGTTCGTTTTGTGCGATCGCCGAAGGCGGGGCTTCGCCTATCGCAATTGGATTGACTGCAACTATACCACAGGTCTCTGTCTGACCAAACATATTGATCAAACTGGCATTGTGTTGGAACCCAAACCGCCATTGAGTGCAAATATCAGATAATAAAGGTTCACTAGCAGAGACAATTAAGCGTAAGTTGTTGTTTAAAAGCTTTGTTCTGACTTCTGGTTGTAAACTACTCAAAAGATGATTGCAGTTCCGCCAATAAGAAGGAACGATATCAATAACTGTCACCTGCTGTTGCTGAACTTCTGCCAACAACACCAAGGGGTCTTTCCGCTGTTCAGCAGTTGCAATCACGACAGTTGCCCCCTTTGTTAGAGGTACCATCAACTGTCTGACAGAAGATGAGAAAGCAATTGATGCGGTGTGTAAGTATCTATCTTCTCCTACAATACCCAGTGCTGTTTGCATCGCTTGGACATAGTGACACAAATTAGCATGAGTGACTCTAACTCCCTTGGGTTTGCCTGTTGAGCCAGAGGTGTAAATTAGATATGCTAAGTTAGCTGCAACGGCTGTCTGATGTAGATTTTCTTTTGATTCCTGGGCGATTACATCTCCGTCTATATCTAAGCAAAATACTGTGGCTGAATGTGCTGGTAACTCTTTAATCAAACACTCTTTAGTCAATAAGACTTTTGGTTGGGAGTTCTGCAACATATATGCCAAGCGTTCTTGGGGATATGTGGGGTCTAATGGTATGTATGCACCACCAGCTTTGAGAATCCCCAAAATACCCAAGACAAAATCTAAAGAACGTTCGACGCACAATCCTACTAATACCTCTGCACCCACACCCAATCTTTGCAAGTGATGAGCAATTTGATTAGCACGATGATTTAATTGCTCGTAAGTAAGCTGTTGTTCAGCAAAAACTAGAGCAACTTTATCAGGAGTTCTGGCTACTTGTGCTTCAAATAAGTGATGGATGCACTGATTGACAGGGTAAACTAGTTTAGTATTGTTAAGCTCAGATAGTATTTGTATTTCACTGTTGCTGAGAATTTTTAACTGATTTATTGCTGCTTTAGGTTCCGAAATTGCATTTTGAATTAATGTTTGTAACTGTTCTGCTAAACGTTGAATATCTGCCGCTGCAAAATAGTTAATATTATATGCAATTTCTACATCAATAAAATTATCTTGCCGAACACAAGCTAGTTTAAGTTGGTAGTTATCAATGCAAGCTGCTAAATTTTCAATAGTAAATGATATATCTCCAAAGTTATAGTTTTCTGTAATTTCGTCATACTCAAAACTAATTGGCAATAAAACCTGATTATTTGCCGCTACATCTTTTAAGATATTGACGCTAAAATATTCTTGATAGTTATAATTTTCGCTAATAGTTTGGCTAAGTTCATTTAAAAGCAATGCTAAAGTTAAATCTTCTTTTAATTCGCACTTTACAGGCAGATATTTTGATAATAAACCTAAACTAGATTCTAGCTCTTGATATTTCCGCCCATTGGTACCTACTCCTATAACTATATTATCTTGTCCTGTAAGCCGCCACAGCAAGATATTCCAGCAAGCTAATAAGAAATTAGCTAATACAGATTGATACTGTGTTTCTATTTGCGCTACTAGATCAGCATCTAGTCTAAAAGTATGAGCTTGGGGCTGAAATCCTAATTCTGAAACATTCTCTTTTTCTATAGGTAATTGCAAGGCTTGTATAGCAGAAAAATCTTGCTTATTCCAGTATTCTCTACCTGCTTCTGTGTCTGCTGCTGACAATAATTCATTCTGCCACATTGCCAAGTCAGCATACTGCATTATTTCTGCTTGAGTATCATATTTATCAGCATAAATATAGCTAATTTCTCTAATTAAACTTTTCAGCGTTTCCCTATCTGCTGATAATGCAGGTAAACTGATAAATAGAACATATTGATTAACAGCTAAAGTTACTAAGGCTAAATGTAAATGATTTCCAACTTCTAAAATCAAGTCTTGTTGACTAAATTGCTGAAATAATAATTGTAATTTTTCTTGCTGTACTTCACTTGTATATTTAGTCAAATCATAGTTGTTCTGCCAATTTAGTTTAGGTTCAGTAATTACTTGTACAGGAATTGTCATCCCTGGCAGACATTTATAATTAGTACGTAGAATTTCATGCCGATTTACAACTGTTTCTAGCGCATTTCTGAGTAATTGAATATCAAGATTTCCAGTAATGGAGACAGCAGCTTTCACCTGATATATCTGGCTATCAGTTTGTTGTAGTTGCCATAAATGCTTTTGTTGGGGTGAAAGTTGAAAACCCTGAATTTCTTGAAACATGGTTAATCTAGTTAGATAATTTGAAAGAAATTCTTGATTAATAGTCCTCTTGCATAAATATTTTTTCATGCAAAGGAGGCAACGCGTTACGGTGAGCAGTCCGTTGGGCGGGCAATGCCCGACTTGTACCCCTACGGGGAAGCAAGCTACGCGCAGCGTCTCCGATTAGGAGAAGGAACTGCAAACCCGAAGGGGGTTCCCCCTGTTGTAGCGACTGCCATCGCGCCAAGACGCGGAGAGTAAAGAAAGCGAAACTTATGTGTTTAGTAGTTAATCATCTGTACTATATGCTTCTGCCATACCGACAACTACTTTTCTGTTACCGAAAAATGGTTGTCTTCCGTGGGCGGTGAGCATATTATCTAGCATCAAAATATCTCCAGTCAACCAAGGAAAAACTACTGTTTCTTGTTGGTAAGCAGTACGAATTTCATGTAATACTTCTGGTTCAATTGGTGAACCATCTCCGTAATAAGTATTATGTGGTATATCTTCTTCCTTAAATTCTGCTAATAACGACTCACGGATGTTCGTTTCTAAGCTAGAGATATGGAAAAATAAGGCATGATTAAACCAAACAGACTCACCTGTGATTGGATGTTTAGCGATCGCAGGACGAATAGAGTAAGTTCTTAGTTTATTTTTTGCTTTCCATTCAAATTTTATATGATTTTGGTAACAAAATTCCGCAACTTTTTCTGGTTGATTTGTTTGAAACACAGTTTGCCAAGGTAAGCCAAATCCATCGCCAAAATTGCGCAGGTACATTACTTGTTTTTTAGCGAACTTTTCGAGAACTGTCGGAGAGATTCTTTGATAGATTTTGCGAATATCAGCGATGGGTGTTTCTCCTCCTTGTTGGGCTGGGGTCACACAATAAAAGAATATTTTTAAAGGCCAGTTAGCCGCATAAGAATTTTCGCTATGCAGCAAAATTTTTTGGTTAGCTGGGTGGTCTGTAGATGTGTAAATTTTACCTTGAATTGCACTGCGAGGTGAGGAGCGATCGCGATATTCTAATAACTCTCCTGCAACTACTCGAATAAACTGCTGAAATTCCGCTACTTCTGTTACTTGAAAGTTACGAAATAAAATACCCCCATACTGGAGTAAAGATTTTTTAATCAATTCTTGATTGTTAGCTGCCCAAGCAACTAAACTAACTCCTTCCACAGTTGCTTGGATGAGCAACGGTAAAGAATTTTTCTTTATTAATGGTGTGATTCTCACTACATCTGTGATAGCTTGCCGTTTGGCAACGCCTAAACTTTTCAGACTAGGTTTTACAGAATTAGAAATCATCATAAATTTGCAGAAAGTTTTTTATTCTTGACTAATTGCAGTTCGTTTACTCAACTTCAGTTTTTGCAGACTGATAGTTTCTAATTGTTTTTGCTCAAACTTGGCAACACTAGCAGCTAAATCTTGCAAAGAGATATTTGGCTGATTAACTATGGTTTGCAACAATAGTTCAAAATGATTAGCCAGACGACTAATAGTTGCAGCATTAAATAAGTCTGTTTGGTACTCAATTGAACCTTGAAAGTTGGCTGCATTTTCCCAAATGCTCAGTTTCAAATCAAATTTTGATGTACCACTATCTACTTCTTGCGGTTTCCAAGTTAATTCTGGAAGTTCAATTGATGGTATGGCTGCATTTTGGAAAATAAACATTACCTGAAATAAAGGGTTATAGCTGAGGTTGCGTTTTGGTTGTAATTCTTCTACCAGCTTTTCAAAAGGTACGTCTTGATGGCTATAGCCTTCTATAGCGACTTTTTTGACTCGGCCTAATAGCTCTCGAAAAGTAGGATTTCCACTCAAATTAGTACGCAACACTAAAGTATTGATAAAGAAGCCAATTAATCCTTGTGTTTTGCTATGGTTACGCCCAGCCACAGGAGAACCCACAACAATATCTTCTTGATGGGATAAGGAATATAACAGTGTTTGGAAAGTTGATAAAAATGTCATAAAGACTGTTACGCCTTCTTGCTGACTGAAATCTTTGACGGCTGCACTTAGATGTTGAGGTAATGTCAGTGTGTGCTTTTTACCGATGAAGGTCTGAACGGAAGGTCGAGGTCTATCGGTTGGTAGTTGTAATAAAGCTGTGCTGTTATTAAGTTGTTGCAGCCAATAATTTAGTTGGGTTTTTAGCACCTCTTGTTGCAGCCATTGTCTTTGCCAGTAAGCAAAATCAGCGTATTGAATAGGTAGTTCAGCCAGAGGAAAAGCTTTGCCCTCTATAAAAGCTTGATAGACTGTTGCTAGTTCTTGGATGAGAATACCCACTGACCAACCATCAGAAATAATATGATGTGTGGTTAACAGGAGCAAATGTTGATTGGCTGATAGACACAAAAGTTTTGCCCTTAGCAGTGGTGCTTGGGATAAGTCAAAAGGTTTTTGGGCTTCCTCCTGGATGAGAATTTCTATAGATTTCCAGATAGTGCATTCTTCAACAGCTAATTGCACATCCACATAAGGATGAATGATTTGCACAGGTTGTTCAGCTACAGATGTAAAGCTGGTGCGTAAGCTTTCGTGACGCTGGACAATTGCATTGAGACTTTGCTGGAGAATTGTAATGTTGAGTGTGCCATTGAGTTGAATGGCGATCGCTACATTATAAAATGGATTTCCTGGTTCTAATTGCTCTAAAAACCACAAGCGTTCTTGCGCCAAACACAAAGGTAGTTGTCCTTCCCGCGAAATTGGCTTTAATTCCAACTGTTTTGGGATAATATCTTTCGCCTCAGCCACAATTTGCTGTGCTAGATACTCAATACTGGCATCTTGCAAAAGGTCATTGATAGATAGACTCACCCTAAAATCTACTTCAATCGCATTTTTGATGTCAAAAGCTATCAAGGAATCTATACCCAAAGTTGTTAGGGGTTGTTGCAGCGGTAATTTATGAACTGGGATTTTTAAGGCTTTGGCTATCAATTCTTGCAAGTATGCAGTTAGAGAATTATCATTTTTTATCAGGCTGGTTGTGTCTAAATCTTCACTACTATCCAAAATACTTTGATTGACTACTTGCAACTTATCTGCAAGCAACTCTGCTTGACAACTACGGCGTTGAATCTTACCACTAGAAGTCTTAGGGATAGTGCCAGCTTTAATTAAAACAACTGCATAAACTTGTATCTCATGTTCTTGGGCTACAGCCTGACGAATTGCCCTTGTAACTTCTTCTAAATTAGGTTTGGCGCGAAACTCTAACTCTTGCACCACTACTAACCGTTCTTCATTATCTACTTCAATTGCAAATGCCGCATTACTACCACTACGTAAAGATGGATGACTACGTTCTGCGGTCAGTTCTATATCTTGTGGATAAAGGTTACGGCCTCTAATGATAATTAAATCTTTAGCTCGACCAGTAATAAAAAGCTCACCATTATGTAAAAAGCCCAAGTCTCCAGTCCGCAAAAATGGCCCTTCTTTTGTATCTTGCAAATAGGCGTGGAAAGTTTGCTCTGTTTCTTCTGGACAGTTCCAGTAGCCATGACCAATACTCGGCCCAGACACCCAAATTTCTCCCACTTCATCGGGATCACAACTGGTTAATGTTTTTGGGTTAGCAATCACAATCTGCTGTTGTGGTACAACTCGACCACAGCTAACTAATGTTGTGGAGCTATCTGTATTGGTAACTGCATCTATGACATGATTGCTTTCTAAATCGCTTTTTTGCAGAGATAAACTCCGCACTAACGCAGATTTGACGCTGCCTGATACCATCAAAGTGGCTTCTGCCATACCATAACAAGGATAAAAAGCTTCTGGACAAAATCCACATTCAGCAAAGGTGGTGGCGAACTTTTCTAGAGTCTCGTGGCGAATGGGTTCAGCGCCATTAAATGCCACATTCCAACTACTTAAATCTAGGGTTGAACGTTGTTCTGGGGTAATTTTTTCAATGCACAGTTCATAGGCAAAGTTGGGAGCGCCGCTGGTAGTACCTCGATAATGAGAAATCGCCTGTAACCAACGGTAAGGTTTCTGGAGAAAAGCCGCTGGCGGCATCATAATACAAGGAAAACCACTATACAAAGGTTGCAATACGCCACCAATCAATCCCATATCGTGATAGACAGGCAACCAAGTAATAAACTTACTCCTAGAGGTATGTTCCATATACTGGCGTGTGACTTCTGCATTGTGGAGCAAGTTGCCATGACTGAGCATGACACCTTTGGGTGTACCAGTGGAACCGGAAGTATATTGCAGAAATGCCAGAGTATCTATATTAATTTTCGGCTCTTGCCAAGCTTGTTCTACATCTGGTGCGAGGTTGTCGGTAGTGAACCAGTGAATATTATCTATCGCAAATTTATCAGCCAGTAAAGACTGCAACTGCGCCAGAATTGCTGTTGTTGTGAGGATGACTTTTGGTTGAGCATCTTTGATAATTGCCAAAATTCTTGGGGTGTTGCGTTGGTTGCGTGGCGGATATGCGGGGACTGCTACTACCTTGGCATACAAACACCCAAAGAAGGCTGGTAAATAATCTATTCCCGGTGGGTAAAGTAATAAGGCACGCTCACCACTTAAACCTAATGTTTGCAGTTGCGAAGCGATCGCGCAACTTTGCCGATCTAATTCTTGGTAAGTCAGCGTTGCTATCTGCGTCTCGCCATCTTGCAGAAAGGTGAAAGCCTGTATATTTGCTTGTTGGCTACTTCTGTGCCGTAGCACATCAACTAATGTTGAACATTTGATAATTGAGACTTCTTGGCAATTCTCAGGCAGATCTGTTGTACTTTCTGGCATGGGGATGCAACCTTATTAAATGCGGAATCTGATATCGCAGATGCAGATAAATTGTGGGCAAAATCCTAGCTATATCATTGATTTATCCTAATCATAAGCACCCTTTATATGAATGCTGATTTACTTATTAGCTGAAGTTATTGAAAGTCTTTCTCAATTTCCTCAATTACTTTAATACCTTTTTTGTAAATTATCAATATCTACTTCACAAATAATTCTCAATAAAGTAAGATAAGGCTTATCGCGGCTTCTCAGTTGTCATACATGCTGAGAAATCAGCACTAGCTGTGATTCTCAGCGTTGACATCGGATCACCACTTTCAGTAGTGTGTGACCGCAAAAACTATTGTTTACTTCCGGGAAAACCTTGAAGCAAGAAGTTTTGTTGCTTATATTCGGTCATTCGGCGATCACCATTTTTAATCAAGTTTTTGTATTTAATCTTACAAAAAATGGGTATATTCCTACTTAAGTAGAGAAATTTTCGCAATAAAGTCAGAAAAATTTTATGAAGATAATTATCAATAAGCTGTAAAACTAAATTAATGATAATAATTTTCGTCTGACTCCTCTCCTATTTTCTAAACTACTGCTGTTAATTCTCAATTAGGTGTGAAGATAGAAATGAAGCTACGTCAAATTCTGCAAATTTCGTTATTGACCAGTTCTATTTGTGTATTGGGTGGGAATCCGACTCTGGGAGAACAAGTAAAAGACACACAACACACAAGTACTTCTTTATTAGCACAGTCTTCTACACCAGATTCTGCCAAACCAACAGAAATTATAGAAGTGACAACAGTCAAGGTGAATTCTACAGACAAAGGTGTAGAGATCATTTTAGAAACAACCAAAGGGGATCAACTGCAAGTATTGAATAGTCAGTCAGGCAATAGTTATATTGCTGACATTCCCAATGCTCAACTACGTTTACCCAACAACAATACATTCCGGCAAGAAAAGCCAGTTGCAGGTATCACAGAAGTCAGCGTTACTAATAAAGATGCCAATAGTATCCAAGTTAGAGTGACAGGAGAAGTTAGCTTACCAACTGTAGAGTTGTTTGATGGGGATGAAGGGTTAATTTTGAGTTTTGTACCAGTTGTAGCCTCTACACCACAACCAGAACAACCTATTACTGAAACACCGCCGCAACCAGAACAACCTACTAGTGAAACATCTCCACAAGAGCAACCTACTAGTGCAACACCATCGGAAGAACCAACATCTCAAACTGACGAACCTATTGAATTGGTAGTGACAGGAGAGCAAGATTCAGGATATAAGGTTCCTGATGCTAGTACGGCGACAAAAACCGATACACCTCTCATTGAGATTCCCCAAGCTATTCAAGTAATTCCTCGTCAAGTAATTGAAGATCAAAAAGTCCAAAGGGTTGCAGATGTGTTGCGTAACGTGAGTGGTGTCACAGTCAAAACAGATTACGCTGGGACGGATACTTATACCATTCGGGGATTTGATACCAATGCCAACCTAAGAAATGGTTTTAGACAAGATAGTTTCACCGGATTTACTGACACTGCGACTATAGACAGGGTAGAGGTTCTGAAAGGCCCAGCTTCAGTGTTATATGGTCAACTAGAGCCTGGGGGTATTGTTAATTACATTACTAAACAGCCACTTGAACAACCTTATTACTCAGCAACATTTTCTGTAGGTAGTTATGATTACTATCGACCAGAGATAGATATTTCTGGGCCACTAAATCAAGAGAACAATATTTTTTATCGATTGATTGCTGCCTATGAGAACTCTGGTGGATTTCGAGATTTTGCTTATAAAGAGCTTTATACTTTTGCGCCTAGCTTAAGGGTCAAGTTAAGCGATCGCACAAATGTCGATTTGCAATATGAATACGTTAACCTCAACCAATCCTACGACCGAGGTTTACCACCAGTGAGTAGATCCTTTGATTTGCCAATTAGTTTTAACTTTGGTGAACCAAGCGATCGCTATGAACTCTTTGCCAATCGGATAAATTTTGCTTTAGACCATCGCTTTACTGACAATTGGCGATTCCGCAGTGCGGTTTCTGTACAAATCGTTGACACAGCACGTTCCAATTTTCAGCCACTTGATTTTGAAAATCCCTTTGCTGAAGATGGTCGGACGGTTGCTCGTAGGTACAACCAAGTAGGTGATTACTCTAGAGAATATTCTTGGCAAAATGACTTAACCGGCAAATTTAAAACTGGCCCCATTGGACATGAAGTACTCTTGGGGTTTGAATTAGGTAGAAGTGTTTTTGGCTATCCATTTCGGATTTCTTATAACGTACCGACGCTAGACATTGAAAATCCAATATATGGTGCAGCCGTTCCCACTACCTTTGACGAAGGATTTGAAGATGAAAGTAATTCATATCGAGTAGGTGTTTACTTCCAAGATCAAGTGGCATTACTACCAAATCTTAAAGTGTTGCTAGGTGGAAGATTTGATTTTGTTAATTTCAGAGACGAATTTAACCCTGACATTATCAATGGCGCTGAGACTGAAATTACAAGACGTTATTACGAGAGATTTTCCCCACGAATTGGTTTAGTTTATCAACCAATCCCAAATCTATCTCTTTACGGTAGTTACTCTCGTGCATTTAGACCAAATGAATTTGCTGTAAGTGAGGGTGGAGTACCGCTACAACCTGAAAGCAGCACACAATATGAAGTGGGGGTTAAAGGTGAGTTTTTAGATGGTAAACTAACGGCGACATTCTCAGCTTATGAGATTACTAAAAATAACGTAGCGACCAGCGATTTGAATAATCTGGGATCGCCATTTTCTATTGCTGCTGGAGAAGTCAAGAGCCGAGGTCTAGAACTAGATATAACAGGAGAGATTTTACCTGGATGGAATGTGATTGCTTCTTATTCTCACAACGATGCCTATGTGACCCAGGATAATGACTTACCAGTTGGTGACAGATTAGTTAACGCACCGAGAAATAGTGCTAGTTTATGGACAACTTACGAGATTCAAACAGGTAATTTACGCGGGTTAGGCTTTGGTGGGGGAGTCTTTTTTGTCGGCGATAGAGAAGCTACTTTACCCAATACCATTACAATTCCTTCTTTTGTCAGAACAGATGCAGCAATTTTTTATAAGCGAGACAATTATCAAATAGGTCTGAACTTCAAGAATCTATTTGATATTCGTTATTACGATTCTGCTGGCTTTTTGCTATCTCCTGGCGCACCATTTACCGTTGTAGGTAGTGTTTCAGTCAAGCTCTAATGTTGAGATTCTCTATTATGCGATCGCGTAAATTTCGGGATACAGTCTTTATTCTCCATCGCTATATTGGTTTAGCTGTAGGGCTATTAATAGCTTTTGTCGGTTTGACAGGGAGTTTGTTAGTATTCAAGCCGGAGATGGGACAATTTCTCATAACCCAGCAAGTTGGTTCTATTGTTCCTCAGCTACAAATGGTTTCTATTGACGCTGTCTTAAAAACAGCTAAGTCTATCAGTGCTAATCGTCCAGATCTCAAATTAGACAGCATTAGATTACCTCCTACTTCTGATTTACCTTATGAAGTAGGGTTGTTTGATGCAGCTAATCAACTAACTCGCATATTCATTCATCCTTATACTGGTGCAGTTATGGCTTGGAATCAATCCGATTCCAGCTTTGAAAGAATTATCCTCAAACTTCACTACAGTCTTTTATTAGGTAGAAATGGTGAAATTATCATTGGGATGAGTGGGCTATTATTATTTCTTTTGTGCATCACAGGATTAATCTTATGGCCAGGTTGGCGCAAGTTGATTACTGGATTCAAAATTAAGTGGGATGGTCATCTCAAACGAGTAAATTTTGATATTCACAAAGTAGCGGGAGTTGTGACAGCTATTTTTCTGGCTTTTACTGCTGTTACAGGTTTTTTTTGGAACTTTTCTGATTTCTCTTATCCTCTAATTTACGCAGTTACTTTCACTTCCGAACCACCAGAAGTTACTTCTCAAGTCGTTACTAATCAAGCTCCTTTAAAACTATCTCAACTACTGCAAATTTCTAATACTGTTTTTCCTAAAGCCAAGACATTTTCTATTAGTATTCCCAGCCAACCAGAAGATGCAGTTTACATCCGCAAACGGCAAAATCATGAAATGTTTTACGGTGGAAGTGGAGTGTATTTAGATCAATACAGTGGTGCAGTATTGCGCGAAGTTAATAGTCTAAAATTACCACTGGCAGATAGTATATTTTCTGCATTTGAATATTTACACTATGGAACATTTTGGGGCTTAAGCAGTCGGGTTCTTTACCTTTTCGTTGGTTTGAGTCCTACCATTCTTTTAATTACTGGTTTTGTTATGTATCAATATCGTTATCGTAAAAGTAAACAAAAAGATGTTATGGCTAAACCACACTTAAACTAATTTTAAGTTAACAGGCAATGAGTGAGATTAGCCTATAACAATATGCAAAAATTTGTTATCCTCTGGCTTGGTCAGATGGTTTCTTTGATTGGTAGTAGTATGACTGCCTTTGCTTTAGCTATATGGGTGTGGGAAATTACACATCAAGCCACAGCTTTAGCTTTGTTTCAATTTTTCGCACAAATACCACAAATTTTGATTACACCAATCGCTGGTTTGGTAGTAGATAAGGTGAATCGCAAGTTATTAATGATAGTAGGAGATGCTGCTGGTGGGATAGTAACTGTTATAGTTTTATTGCTTTATTTAACCAATAACCTGCAATTGTGGCACTTATATTTAGCCTTTGCTGTTAAATGTACTTTTGAGCAATTTCAAGAACTGGCTTACTCTACATCAATATCGACAATGGTAGCCAAACATGAATATAGCAAGGCTAGTAGTTTGGGCTTTTTAGCAGGTCATGGCGCAATTATTGTTGCTCCGGCTCTAGCTGGTGTTCTGTATGGAATAATTGGACTTGTGGGAATTTTAATTATTGATATCACTTCTTTCTTTTTTGCGATCGCCACAGTCATATGCATACATATTCCCCAATCTACACCTACAAAATTAAGTATATGCGATCGCACTAATATCCTACATGATATTAATTTTGGCTTTAAATATATAATTTCTCGCCCTAGCCTGCTAATTTTATTAACATTGACTGCAACATTTTGGTTTATTCATGATATTGGTGAAGCTGTTTATAAACCAATGATTTTAGAACTTTCTGGGGATGATACAAAACTATTAGGTACTTTATTCTTAGTATCTGGAATTGGCGGCATTTTAGGAATTTTACTAATTAATATATGGGGGAACAAGCAGCCTCGTATTTATGGAGTACTGCTGGGGATGATAGGCGCTGGCTTCAGCAAAATTATTCTTGGTTTGGGTCGTATACCTTTGATTTGGATTCCAGCACAATTATGTTCATCCTTCAATTTTCCCTTGCTGGGAAGTTCCAATGATGCTATCTGGTTAACTAAGGTTGACCCTAAAATTCAGGGGCGTGTTTTTGCAAGTCAATCAATGATTCTGCTACTAGTTTCAGCGGGGGCTAACTTAATTGCAGGTACACTGGCAGATCATGTTTTTGAGCCTGCTATGATGCCGGGAGGTACCCTAGAACCCTTATTCCACAATCTGGTGGGTACAGGAAAAGGTTCTGGTATGGCACTCATGTATGTTCTATCTTCAATCGGCTTACTGTTAGTAGGTTTAATCGGTTATACAGTACGTAAACTAAGAGAAATAGAGGTGATTTTACCTGACTATGATCATATCAGTTAAATATCTTGAGATTATATAGCGCTTCTCAAGAGTTGTGAAAATTACTCGTTAAGGTAGGGAACAGGAAGGAAAAATTTACTAATGTACTTTATTTTTTCAAAAATAATTTAGGACTGCTATATACTACATAAATAAAATTATGTAAAACAGCATTTTTTATCCTATCATTTCAGAATTTTATATCACCATAAAATTCTGATCACTCTTGAGTTAGATGATTTAGAGAGTATTCGTTCAGATTTTGGTAGTTTGACAAGCTTCTAGTCGTGAGAATAGCTTAACGGATAATTGCCACCAATTGGCTGTAGCGATCGCACTATGCCATTCCCAAACGCCTAAGACTTTGACTCGCCAAACTGACTCAAAAAAGCCAAAAAACGGTAAATATCCCATCGGTGCATCTTCAGACCAAGTTAGGTTGTCATAACTGATCCAAGCATCTTTTAACCGCCAGCCGACACGGTTGGCAAAATCAATGCAAGTTTCTGCTGCTGCAACTTTATTACTCCCAAGCATCAAAGATAATACTGGGTCAGATGCTTGAGTAGCAATGCTTTGACAAATGCGATATTGGACACTAAAGCCGAAGCGTCCGTGACTGTATTTTACCCATAGGCGGTCAATGGTCAGTACATCAGCACAAGCTAAATTTTCTAAACTCGGCAAATCAAGATAGCGCTGCTGTTCTCTCCCAGCTATTTTTAACATCAGATGGGTAGTTTCTGCATCTGCCTCTAACCATCTTCCAGCTTGCAATAAATCTCGCAATTGAGAGTAATCTATCTCTAAAGATGAATTTAAATCGTCTATATCTTCAGTAGGTTGAGCAAAGTTTTCATTAACCAACGAATTTTGTTCTGGGAAAACTTCAATAATGCCTTGGGAACCTGATAACCAAAAGTATAAGCTAACTTCTGTAGATGCTAAATTCATTTGTAATTGTGTAATCAAACTAGCAGCAGTCAGACCAGAATATTCACTAGATTTACTGAATATTTCTAACAAAGTAGACGCAAATTTTTCACTGGTATCAGGTGGCGCAGTACAGGCAATTAAACATTGCCCTACATCTGTTCCTATTTGTAATTCTTCTACCCAATCACGGATATTACTTTCTGCACAAGGGCAATCTAAAATAATAATTTGTTGTGACTTACACAAACGTAATTGTTTTCTTAACCAAGAACGATTAATGACAGTATCATCAGCCAGCACTAATACTGACTCACCCTTAGCTGTTTCTTGAATTTGTCCGTGTAGATATAAAAATATAGTTGCCGTTTCTTTGATTTGATATTCTTTGGGTGATTCAGAAAAAGATTCGGAAAGTAAGCACTTTTGAATAGCTTTGCGGACATCTAAATTTGTACTATTGCCGCGCCCAGTCCAATAATTAATTTCAAAGTTGCCACAGTTACTGAGTGTTTTAATTAAAGCCGAAGCAATTTTAATTTGAGAAACTCCATCTACTATTAAACCTTGTCGTGGATGACGTGCTATTCCTTTATGGTTTGGTTTTAGTCCTAAAATTACCTCGCCCACACCTTCAACAATTCGTTTGGGTGTTTGCAAAGTATATTCTGAATGAATTTGATTATCTCCTCTACCTTTTTTCAGTTGATTAATTA
This sequence comes from Nostoc cycadae WK-1, assembly GCF_002897135.1. Lineage (NCBI taxonomy): Bacteria > Bacillati > Cyanobacteriota > Cyanophyceae > Nostocales > Nostocaceae > Nostoc > Nostoc cycadae. The sequence continues at coordinate 73,665 of NZ_DF978430.1, forward strand.
CACGCAATTGTTGATTAGCTTTATCTATATATGCTAATGTTTGATGATAAACATAACGGTATAATCCATCTGCTTCAATTATTCCTTGAGAATCTGCGGCTTCTCCTCGTAATCCGCGAATTAAATAATAGGTGAAAACTCCGTGACCTAATTGGGGAAATTCCCAAGATTGCTGACCGCGATCGCAAGACAATAAAGCATAAAATCCCTTTCTTTGTGCTGCCCTTTGTCGCAAAATTTCTACTAATTCTTGTGTCGAATTTAGTAAAGCATTTTTGTCTCCCTTTGAACCGACAAAAGTTAAGTCACCACTATGACAAGCATCTAACCAAACTAATTGCTGTTGTGCGGCACAATTTTCTAATATCTGCAATAATTCTTGTAATTGCAACCCAGTCTTAACTAAATTATCTTGTTGAGTATCTTGCAGACATAAAACCACCTTTTGGCTAGATGGTTCTAACATCCCGTGACCAGAAAAATAAACGAGAACTGTATCTATTGCTTTAGTTGCAGCAGCAATTTCTTGCAGACTTTTGCGGACATTTTCTACTAAAGGTAGATGCTCACTATAATCACAATAAATTCGTAATTCTTTCTGCGGAAATCCCTCAGTTGCTGCACTTAAAGCGGCACCTAAACCCTGACAATCTTGTGCAGAATAACTTAAGGAAGGTATACGCTCATCCTGATATTGATTGACTCCTACTAGTAGCAGCCAAAGCTTGGCTGCACCAGTTTCGAGGTTACGTGTAGAGTTACTAGTCCGAACACCAACTGGACACATCTATGAGATATTCCTCAACAAGAACGCTAAGTGTATTGTATCTAGAGCCAGAGAGTAAGCTGTTAATCAACTAATTCGACAATTGCTGTAATTAATTCTTCTGGTTCCACAGGTTTAGAAATATGTCGGTGAAATCCAGCGTTGATGGCTTGTTTTTCGTTGATTTCTCCAGCATAAGCAGAAAGAGCGATCGCTTTAATATTTCCTCCTTGCGCTGGGGGCAGATTTTTCACTTGCTGCATCAACATATAGCCATCTACCTGGGGCATTCCAATGTCACTTAACAAGATATCTGCTGGGAAGTGGCTCAACACTGTGAGTGCTTCTTTTGCTGAACTTGCCATAACTACGTTTGCACCTTCCTGTTCCAGCACAAAGGTGACAAATTCACAGTTATCAAAATCATCATCAACTACTAAAACCTTGATGCCATTTAAGTTTAAGACTGGCTTCACCTGCTGACTATGCTGATTAATTTGGCTTTGAACTGGCATTAGTGGTAGCCTCACTGTAAAAATCGCGCCTAGTCCTTCTCCTAGGCTTTGAGCTTGAACTGTACCACCATGTAACTCAATTAAATGACGCACAATTGCTAGTCCCAAACCTAAACCGCCAAACTTTCTGGTTGTCGCGCTATCAGCCTGACGGAAGTAATCAAATATGAATGGGAGAAACTCAGGAGAAATACCTTTGCCATTATCACTAACCGTAATTTGAGCAACTGAGTCAAAGCATTCTAGGCGGACTTCTACCAACCCTCCTAACTGTGTGAACTTCAAAGCATTTGACAGCAGATTCCAAACAACTTGTTGTAAGCGGGTAGAATCTCCAGCCACCTGCCCCACATTTGAGGTCAAAATCGTTTTGATGGTAATTGACTTAGCTTGTGCTGCCAGTCGGACTGTTTCGACAGCACCTTTAATTACCAATGTCAAATCCACAGGGCTAACATTGAGGCTCAAATTGCCTTGTAAAATTCGAGACACATCTAACAAATCTTCAATTAATTGGGCTTGGAGTTTGGCATTGCGCTCGATAGTTTTTAAGGCTTCTCTAGTCTTGGCTGGGTCTAATTTTTGGGATTGCAGTAACTGCGCCCAACCGAGGATGGGGTTGAGGGGTGTACGCAACTCATGGGACAGGACTGCTAAAAATTCATCTTTAATCCGGTTCGTTGTTTCAGCTTGTTCCCGCGCAGCTTGTTCTTGTTGTAGCAGTTGAATACGCTGTTGTTCTAGTTGTTTTTGGTCTTCAATATCTGTTGCGGTACCGAACCATTTGATTACTTGACCCCGTTCATTTTTTAACGGTACGGCTTGATGTAAATGCCATCGATACATACCATCGGCGCGGCGCATTCTGCCTTCGGCTTGATAGTAAGTTCCATCTTGTTGAGCCACTGCCCAATTTTCACCCAGCCTCGGCGCATCATCAGGATGCACAACTGCTTGCCAGCCTTCAGTTTGTGCTTGTGTTAGTGTTAGCCCAGTGAAACTACACCAACGTTGATTAACATCAATTAGTACTCCTTTTGTATCTGCTGTCCAGACTAATTGAGGAATAGATTCAGCCAAATATCGATAGCGTTTTTCACTTTCTAACAAAGCTGCTTCTGAGAGTTTGCGCTCAGTAATATCCAATGCAATCCCTGTCATCCGTATTGGCTGATTATTGTCATCGTAAAAAGTTTGTCCAATCGCCGTTAGCCATCGCTCGCCTTGGGTGGGGTGAAGAATGCGAAATTCGGCATTCAGGTCGGTGCGGTGTGCTAGTGCTTGGCGTGCTGCTTGATCTGTGCGATCGCGGTCTGGTTCAATAATGGACAAAAGCCAATTTTGATATGAAGCTTGAGTATTGGCTGGATCAAGACCATAAAGACGATAATATTCAATTGACCAGGTCACTTGATTAGTTGTAATATCCCAGTCCCACACGCCAGCATTAGCAGCTTGTTGAGCAATTCTCAGTCGTTCTTCGCTCTGTCGGAGGGTGTCTTCGGCTTGTTTGCAATAACTGAAGTCATCTACCAATGTCGCAAATCTGTCTGTTGAAGATGCAGGTTGTTCTTCCTGAGTTAAACTGCGGGCAAACTGTTCTATTATTTCCGAGCGAGAAGTTCCTTGCTTTTTGGCCTCTGCGTCTAATAATTGCCATGCAGTAGCAGTCAGCGTGACACTAAATCGCTGTTTGGTTTCACCATCGCAATTACTCACAAATTTACCTGCATTATCCCGCTTCATAAGGCTCAGTCCGTATATATATACGGGTATTTCTATTGAAGCCTAATTTTTTTGCATAACAATCTCTCTAGGGGAAGATGATTTTGGCATTGCTACTCATAAAGTTATTTCCCTGGATGTAAATGTTGCTTGAAGAATCCGATTAATTCCTGCCAAGCATCTTCGGCGGCGGTGCGGTTGTAGTCTGAGCGTTCGTCACAGAAAAAGCCATGCCCTGCATCGGGATAAACTTTGAGGTGATAGTCTTTGCCCAGTCCTTGAAATCGAGTGTTGATTTGCTGAATGCGATCGCTCGAAATAAAAATATCTTGACCACCAAAAAACAAATATACAGGTACAGTAATATCTTCAACTGCCTCAATCCACTCATCTAAAACCATGCCGTAAAAGGGAGCCGCGGCAGCGATTTGGTTGGATAACTTACAAGCGGTGAAAAAAGTCAATCCACCTCCCAAACAAAATCCCGTGACTCCAATCCGATCTGCATCAACATTTGGCAGAGACTTCAGATACATCAATGCGGCGCGAATGTCATCTTCCAAAGGTTGTCCGAAATCTAACCGCCACATCATAGCCATCGCCTGCTCTAGTTCGTCATAACCAAATTTGTTATTTGGCAATTCACGATAGTATAAATCTGGTATTAGTACCTCATACCCTTGATGAGCAATTCGGACAGCGACATTTTGTATGTGTGTGGTCACACCAAATGCTTCCATCAAAAGCAGGACAGCGGGTTTGCGTCCAGGCTGATCTGGTGTGATTAAGACAGCAGGCATTTGTCCAGATAAAGTAGAAATCAGCACCTCAGTTTGTGCAATTTTCATCTTCTGTTTTCGCTAGAGTCTACTGATTTTTAATGATAATTCTTTATGCCTAGCGCGAGGCTCTAGCACTAACAGCACGTTGGAGATTAGCTAAAGCGCGATTGTAATCTAAAATTGCCGTAACTCGATTACCTTCGGCTCTGGTCAAGTCATTTTCTGCCTCAATCACTTCTGTTTGTGTACCAACACCAGCTTGATATCTAATTCTGGCGATGTTCAATGCTTCCCTAGCTTGTTCTAAACCTACACTAGAAGTCTACACATTATCTAAATTAGAGCGTAGTATTGTTCTACATTAAAGCGAATTTGGTCACGCTGATTCGCAAATTGAGTTTCCGCGATCGCGACTCGTTGTTGTTGTCCTCCAGAAAGTTGACTAGGAAAGTTAAGAATGCGATCGACTAATCCGATATTTTCCAGGGCGGCGATTGCAGATTTCAGGCGTTACGAACGGGGACATCGGGATAAATCATCGGCTACCCAGAATCTATTAATTGCTATACCCGTCAAGGCATTGTTACCCAGAATTTGGGCAGACATATTGTTTATAGCCAGTATTTGTTGAATATTTGCAGGCATTGTGATGTTTGAATAGCACATTATGAGTTATAGTACATGTATAAACAGCGATAACGCTATACGTTGTGAGGCAACCAATATGGATGCCAATGAAGTTTTAAGACGATATGCCAACGGAGAAAGAAATTTTAGAGAGGCAGACTGGAGAGGAATCAGCCTAACTAACGCAAATTTGAGTGGAATAGATTTGAGTGGCGCACATTTGAGTAACGCAGATTTGAGCGACTCAGATTTAAGCAATGCTAATTTAAACTGGGCTGGACTCAAAGGAACCAATTTCAGTAGGGCAAATCTGCGGGGAGCAAAAATGCCTGATGGAAGAAAACACAATGATCTCTTGGAGTCTGCTAATTATTTCTCTAGTTAACACCTGACAATAAATCTGCTATTGGTGAGCGATGCCTTGAGATAAAGACATCGCTTATTTCCAGATATGGCAATACTTGCAGAAAGGTAAAACACTATCAATAAATGGCGTTGCTGATTGATGGGATGTTTTTTGTCTTACGCAAAGCCGCAAAGGCATAAAGAGCAAGAGTTTGAAAATTAGAATTTTATGATTTCATCCCGTATTTATGCAACGCCCAATAAATTAACCTAATTTCGTTCTGGAGATTTTGAAAAATGTCCTTTACTATCGAGTCTGCGCGCTCTATTTTTCCCGACACTCTAGTAGTCCACCAAGGAAATTTTGCT
>NZ_DF978430.1:83878-99157 GCF_002897135.1 Nostoc cycadae WK-1
CCTTTCAAGACTTAACGGGAAAAGTCAGAGAACCGATTGTGGGTCAAGAGAACATCCTCGCTTATATGCGTGAAGAATGCTACGGACTCAAGCTCATACCAGAGCGAGGGGTAACTGAATCAGCAGCAGGAGAATTCACCCAGGCTAAGGTGATGGGTAAAGTCCAAACTCCTTGGTTTAGTGACAGTGTTGGCATAAATCTAGCATGGCGGTTTTTGCTCAACCCGCAAGGCCAGATTTTCTTTGCGGCAATAGACGTGCTGGCATCTCCTCAAGAACTCATGAAACTGGGCTTGATCCGGTAGAACACCCTTGGGCAATTTGGCATATAGGCCTGACAAGTTCCTGAATATCCCATCTGCATAATCCTCTGAACCCTTGAAATAGCAGGGTTTCTTTATTTTTATTCTTGGGTGCAATATTAATTGAAGATTGATAGACAGAACTTTGACAAAAGTCTATTAACCCAATAAAAAAACATATATGATATCATAGATATAGAAATTATGTAAATAATTTGTTATAATAGTTATATAGAACTTAAAAATGAGGTCAAACCCATGCTCTACACCGATAAAGAAGGGAAGACCCTCAACCCAGAGAATTGTATAACTGCTACCAGCTTCTTTATTGAATCTGATGTGTATATCTGTGAACCATTGGAAATGCACTTCAATCAAGCAGGGGAGTTAAAAGCGGGAAAAAAACCGAAGAAAGCAATTGCAAATCTTCGTAGTGATGGCAGTGAACTAATCCCGGCTGAAGTTCAAGCGCATATAAACAAAGAAGGCAATCAATTGCTGAAGGTGCCGCTTGCAACTGGCTACACAGTAGATGATGAGGGAATGATGAATACCTACGCTATTCAACCTGTGATGTCCTTGGCAGAATATCCCTCACCAGAACAACAACAACGCTACATCGTCCAGGGGATAGTAGCTATCATGTTTGTTGCTCTGACACTGATGACCGCATTTGCTGTCAGCTAGGGTAACAATATCTAGGTATTTAGGTTCAGATAAAAGATAGATATCTAGCTAAACTACTTACATACCTAGCGCGAGGCTCTAGCACTAACGGCGCGTTGGAGATTAGCCAAAGCCCGATTGTAATCTAAAATTGCCGTGACTCGATTACCTTCGGCTCTGGTCAAGTCATTTTCTGCCTCAATGACTTCTGTTTGTGTACCAACACCAGCTTGATATCTAATTCGAGCAATGTTCAAGGCTTCCCTAGCTTGTTCTAAGCCCACACTGGAAGTCTGAACATTATCTAAATTAGAACGTAGTTGAGCGTAGTATTGTTCAACATTAAAGCGAATTTGGTCACGCTGATTCGCAAATTGAGTTTCCGCGATCGCAATATTACTTCTAGCTTGCGCCGCCCTAGCGTTGGCTGCTCCGCCATCGAATAAATTCACACTGGCTTGTAATCCAATAGAATAACCATCAGTTATGCTGGCACTATCGTTAAAGCGATCAAGTAAGTTATAACTTGTGACTAAACCAACTTGTGGTCTTACCTGGGCTAACGCCTGTCGTCGCTGTTGTTCAGAAATATTTCTTTGGGCTATTTGTTGCCGCAATTCTGGGCGATTTTGAAAGGCTTCAACAATAGTTTGTTCTAAGCTTGGTTGCCAAAGTCCTGCCAGTGCTACTGTATCAGCCGCTGTGATATCTACTGTCTGCGGTAAACTCAGCAGCGTGCCAAACTGACGACGGGCAATTTGCTGGTCTGATAAAGAATTTGTCAAGTCTTGTTGGGCATTAGCTAAATTTACCTGAGCTTGCAGTACATCAAATCGTGTTCCAACCCCGGCTCTTTCTCTGGCTTGAGCATCTCGCAAACTGGCTTGAGCATTGGCTACCGCAGATTGATTAATTCTGACTTGTTCGTCTGCTTGTTGCAAATTGTAGTATTGAGTTTTGATATTGAGTTCAATTTCTCTAGATTGGTTTTCTACGTCTAATTCATCTATACGTAATTGTTCTTCAGCTTGTTTAATAATTGCTTGACGACTGCCAGAGGTGTAGAGATTATAGTTTAGTTGTGCTGTACCGTTAAAAGAGGTACTAGGTTGAGAAGTACTACTACTAAAACCATTACCACTGTTAGTTACACTGCCGTTGATATCAAGAGTGGGAAACAAAGCTGCTTGAGATTCTCGCAGTGCCGAGCGACTACGTTCTAACTCTAAGATTGTGACTTGTAAATTGCGATTGTTACGTCTGGCTAATTCTAAAGCCTGTGCCAAACTCAGAGGGACAGTTGTTTGAATCTGCACCTCTTGTGGTTTAGTGGGAAATTGTAGAGGGTTGGCACTAGGATTTAAGTTTTGTGGCGGTGTCTGCGGTGGTGTTTGAGCATTGGCGCTCTTTGGCACAGCAGAAATTAATAGGGCGATCGCCACAACAACCCAGGTAGAATGCACAGAAGACAGCATAAGGTTTAGATACTAACGAGAAAATAGGGAATGGGGGGTAAAACAGAAAGTTTACGATATTTGATTTTGTCTGACTTCACCTAAGTGGAGGATATCCGCTAAATCTGCGGTTAATTATTCGGTAATTGCCCAATTTAACCGACAATCAAACCATCCTGCACGCGAATAGTTCTTTTAGTTTGAGCCGCAATATCGGGTTCATGGGTAACAATCACAATGGTGATACCTTGCTCATTCAATTCTGTGAGTAAATTCATCACTTCATAAGAAGTTTCTGTATCTAACGCACCTGTTGGTTCATCTGCTAAGACTAATGCTGGCCGATTAACTAAAGCACGGGCGATCGCTACTCGTTGTTGTTGTCCCCCCGAAAGTTGACTAGGACGGTTGAGAATGCGATCGCCTAGCCCCACTCTGCTTAACGCATCCAAGGCTCTTTCACGGCGTTTACTTTTGGGTAAGTTAGCATAAACCATTGGCAACATCACATTTTCTAGTGCTGTTGACCGTGCTAATAAATTAAATTGTTGAAAAACAAAACCTATCCTTTGATTGCGGATATATGCTAACTCATCATCATTAAAAGTAGTTAGGTTTCTGCCTTCAAAAATATAGTTACCATTAGTCGGTCTATCTAGACATCCTAAAATATTCATCAGCGTCGATTTACCTGAACCTGACGCACCCATAATTGCGACATATTCTCCTTCTTCAATGGCTAATTGAATTCCCTTTAAGATAGGAACACTCATTTCTCCTAATTGGTATGTTTTAGTAATAGATTCCATCCAAATCATGTTTACCATATTGTTTAGTGCTGAGTAAAAATATCAATTATTATTTTTTAAATATCTACTTACTATGAAAGTTTTTCTGAAATTAATCACTACGTAAAGCTGTAATAGGATCTAATTTTGCTGCATTTCTAGCCGGAATAACGCCAGCAACTAAACCGACAGATAATGAAAGTCCAAAACCTGCAATTACTGAAGCAAAAGAAATCACAAAAGGAAATTTAAAAATATTGGCAGCAACAAAGGCAATTAAAATCCCACTACCCATCCCAATACCACCACCCACAATAGAAATGACAATTGCCTCTGCTAAAAATTGATTCAAAATAGCGGCATTAGTTGCCCCTACGGCTTTGCGAATGCCTATTTCGCGCGTTCGTTCTACTACAGAAACCAGCATAATATTAGCAATACCAATTCCGCCGACCACCAGAGAAATCCCGGCGATCGCTACCACCATAATTGTAAATAAACCGACAACATTCGTAAAAGTACTAACAATATCAGCTTGATTAGTAATCCGAAAATCATCAACTTGCGGTGGATAAATCTCGTGACGTAAGCGCAAAATATTCGTAACTTGAAATTGGGCCGCTTCTAACTTTTGGGAATTGCTTGATTTAATTAAAATTCCACTGACTGACACACCCGTTAAGGCATTATTGCCTACTAGTCTCCCCGACATACTAGTTAAAGGAATAAAAATTTGGTCATCTCGATCCATCGGCCCTTGAGCGCCTTTCGGTTCCGTGATGCCAATCACTTCATAAGTTTCTCCCTGAATACGAATTTGTTCACCAATGACTTTTGTACTATTGCCAAATAACGTTCTCTTGACTGTCGGCCCCAGCACAGCAACTTGCTTACTAGAATCGAGTTCTTCTTGATTAAAAAACCGTCCCTCTTGTGGATAAGTATTACGTGCGTCTGGATAATTTAAGTCTGTGCCGTAAATTGTCGTTGAAGTGTTTTCGCCAGCGTATACTACTTGAGCATTCCTTTGCAGATACGCCGAAACTAAATCTACTGATGGCGCTTGTTGCGCTATAGCTTTAGCATCTTCCCAAGTCAAAGTAGTGGTAGAACCTAAACCTTGGCGGACATTTCCACTTCTAGGCGCACCAGCTAAAACTTGTAAAACATCTGTTCCCAATGCTTGGATTTGGTTCTCAACGCTTTTTTGCACTCCTTGACCAACAGAAGTAATGGCTATGACGGAAGCAATACCAATAATCACCCCTAGCATGGTCAATCCAGTGCGTAATTTATTACTCCACAGTGTTTCTACCGCCATTGATAATATTTCTGTCAACGGCACTGTAGACTTACTGGGAAGTTTGGGAATTTTGGGAATTTTTTCTAAACCCTTAAGCATAGCAATTTTGGATTTTAAATTAACAGCGTTGATGTATGAACTTTTTACTTTTGCCTTTTAACTTTAATTAGCATTACCACCAGAACGACCACCTCCACCAGAAGAACGACCACCTCCACCGCCTAAACCCGGAAATACACCACCCCGTGGTGTTGACTGTGGTCTGGAACCAGGCGGGAAACTCAGCAAGACTTTTTCGTCACCTGTTAATCCTGACTTAACTTCTGTAAAATTGTTGACGGTAACGCCTGTTTCAATCCGAGTAAATGTAGGTTGCTCATCTGCGCCTAAAACATACACGCCTGTGGCGCGTTCTCGCCTTACAACTGCGGCTGTGGGGACAACTAAAGCATTTTCTACTTCACCAACTTGAAATTCCATATCTACGTTCATCCCAGACCGGAGTAAGTTTTGCGGGTCAGACAAAGATGCTTTGACCTGAAAACTAGTAACGTTCTGCTCGACGGTTGCTTGCGCCGCAATTTGGCTGACTTTACCTTCAAAAACTTTACCTGGGTAAGCATCGGCCTTAATTGTCACTGGTTGACCAATGCGAATTTTGGCAATATTTGATTCTGATAAATTAGCGACCACTTGATTTGTTGAAGCTAGAGCCAAAATCGAAGAAGATGTGGCGGAAGAAACGGCACTACCCGAAGTTGTGGGAGTGACAAAAGCCCCAGGATCTGAGAATTTTTGCGTCACCAGACCATCAAAAGGTGCGCGAATGATAGTGTCATTGATTTGGGCTTGGATGTTTTGCAGTGAACCACGAGCCGATGTGACTTGGGCGCGGGCGACTTCAATATCTTCTTGACGGGTTCCAGCTTTTAACAAGGCTACAGCTTCTTGTTGCTGTTTAACTGTAGCCCTGGCTTGTTGGATATCTTCTGAGCGTGAACCTGCTTGTTGCAAGGCTAATGCTTGTTGTGCTTCATTGACTTGGGCTTGGGCGCTATCACGCGCTGACCGTTTTTGGATGACTGTTTGGAGAGAAATCGCTCCAGAGTTGTACAGTTGTTGATTACGCCGTAAATCATCTTCTGCTTGCACTAGGGTAGCTTGGGCGCTTCTTAAACGTGCTTGTGCTTGGGCAATGTCTTGGGGGCGATTACCTGCTTCTACTTTTTGCAGATTTGCTTCGGCTTGTGCTAGTTGTGCTTGGGCTTGGGCAATATCTTGGGGGCGATTACCTGCTTGGGCTTTTTGCAGATTTGCTTCGGCTTGTGCGAGTTGTCCTTGGGCTTGAGTCAAATTTCCCCGCAGGTTGGAATCATCCATGTAAGCGAGAATTTGACCTTTTTTGACAAAATCCCCTTCTTTAACTAGCAGTGTTTTAAGTACGCCAGAATTTTTGGGACTGACGTTAATAGAGCGCTCCGGTTTGACTGTACCATTAGCCGAAACTGCGATCGCTAAATTTTGTCTTTCTACTGACTGTGTTAAAGTCTTTTGTCTGGCTTCTTGGCGCGGCATTACGGCTACTCGGTAATAAATCCCATAGCCAATTCCACCCAACAGCCCTAGTATCAAGAGCCACGGTAGCCAATTATACTTTTTTCTAATTTTCGGCTCTAAGGGTAAAGCTGATGAATCTACAGGGGTTGATGTATCAAGTTTCATAACTGTGTCCGTTATCGAAAATGGCTACCGAGCTAGTTATATGCGATCGCTATAGTGACTATATCAACATAAAATTTCAAATTTATAACTTATTATCAATCAAAAAGGACATTTTCTCTGCATGACTAAAGTCACTAATAACTTTTAATTGCTATATGACTAAAGTCATCAATTTTTTATGAAATTGGCTAATTTTTGCTTGAAAGTTAACGATATTTTGATGGACTATAGCAGTCCTAAATCATTTGTAAATTAAAAGATACCCGACTTCTTTAAGAAGTCGGGTATCTGAAGATAAATATGTAAGCACAAAAGGCAAGATTTCAATTCATAAATCAAGAATTTAAATTATTGCCTTCTGCCTTTTTTATCACAAAAATTAGGCTTGTAATCAACACAAAATCAAACTTTAATTAGCCACAATGCCTTGCGGAAAGCTATTATTTACCGATGGTATTAATCGGGGTGAAGAAGATACTTCAGTCACAGTTCCATCATACTGATTAACCTTCAGTACAGATATTCTATTATTTGCAGGCATAATATTTACAGCTGATTGAGAGACAACGTGTAAAAATGACCCAGTAGCATCTAGAGTTAGTTGAGCGCCACCAGTCCCCATCTCTCCTCTCAGTACAACCCTCTGAATTTCTACTGGTGTGCTTGGGTCTTTGCCAATATCATAAACAGTTACACTGTTGTCACCAGGGTTGGTGGTATAAAGACGGGTTCCAGCCCGGTTAATAGCAATCCAGCAGATGAATAAGCCCGAATTAGGTACGGTTTTGAGGAGATGCAAATCCCCATCTGGTTCGTAAGCATAAACTCCTAATTGCCTACTGAGCGTGAACGCCACATACAAAATTGGTTGTCGGGGATGAACTTGGAGTCCTAGTGTGAGACCTAATGGATTTGCTGGGAATGCTGCTGGAGGTAGCTTTTGTGGTGAATTTGGGCTTTGTTGCAGACGACCGTTAGGAAGAATTCGATAGGAGCGTAGTAAGCCAGTCCCTGCGTCCATCCCAAATAGCAGACGTTTATTGGGAGAGATGAGTGCTTGGGTTGGAAGAGAACCTCTGGGAACTGACGCGGTAGAATTTGGGATGGAAATTAGTCTACCCCTTGGAGTTACGCGGAAGGTAGTATAGTTCGGTAGAGAATCGCTGGCTTCTTGGGCGGGAATTTGAGGTAATAAGTTTTGATTAACTACAGTGAGAATATCGCCTGCTAAACCTAGACTAACTGGTGCTACTCCCCCACTAGGGAACGGCGATCCCTCTACCGGAGAAAGATTACCATCTTTTTGGATATCAAAGACAGCGATGGTGTTTGAGCCGGAATTGACAGTAAAAAGCCGCGTTTTTTCAGGGTTAACAATCACTTCTTGATCGGACGCAAAGGCTGTAATGGAAAGGGGGCCACCCCCGACGATGGGAGCATTAGGAATACCTGCACCGCCAGTCGGAAAAGATGCTGTGGGTAATGGTGTGAGTGTACCTAAAGCATCGCGTCGGAAGCCAAGAATAGAGTTACCATTGGGAGTTGGAATGTTGCTTTGGGTATAAACAACACCAGTGGAACGATACCATTGATACCAATGAGCATCAGCACTTTGAACTGCTAATCCTCCTGTCAGCACAAGGGTAGCCAAAGCACTGATTGTGATACATTTTTTAGAACCCTGACGATTATTTTTACTAGTTTTAGATCGAATATTCATCAATTTATCCTGGTAGATCACACAAATCTTTCTGTAGAGATATCACAGTTGATCCGAGGATTTATGCAAATTGCTTTAGGAGTCTAGAAAACTTATCAATGTTAAATGACAACACAACAACTTAGATACATGAAAACGTTACCCTAGATGGTAAAGCTACAATCTAGACTATGAAACCTGAAGAAATTGCGGTAACGCTGACAGAATTATTTGGTGCAGAAGCAGTGAATGCGATCGCACCTGGATCTTGGCAAATAGACTCATCGAGTTTTCGGCTGTTAGTGTTGCTGTCAGAAGACCAAACTTGGCTGCGAGTGTTATTGCCAATTATGCCGCTACAAGAAGCTGAAACATTTTTAACACAATTTTTAGAAGCCAACTTTGATGAAACTCAAGAAGTCCGCTACGCTATCTATGATGGGGTAGTTTGGGGAGTATATCACCACAACAGCGGTACATTAGCAAGTGCAGATTTGGCAAATGCGATCGCTAGGCTAATATCTCTACATAAATCTGGTTTAAATGATGTCTTCAATCGATTCATTGAAAACCGCCTCCGCCAAATTATCCAAGCAGCAAAACAGCAAGGACAATCTCTGCAAACCACAATGCAAAACTTGGATAGATTTTATGCTGAAGGCTTAATGGGGGAAATTAACCAATCGGCTGATGATCGAGAACAAGTATTAGCCACTTGGCGATATCAACTAGAACGGCTTTGGAATGAAGTGTGAAGTATGAATTTCATACTTTTGCTTCCTGTTTTATTCCTACAGCCAATATTACAATAAAGTGTTTATTGATTATGGATATTATCGAAATTCTCAAAGATGATTATCAAAGATTTCCAGAAAATCAAACATATTCAATATATGCTGAAGATGTTTATTTTCAAGATGCGGTTTTCAAATTTCGGGGCGTTAAACTGTATCAATGGATGATTAAATTTATCAAAACTTTCTTTTTAAATCCCAAAATGGATTTGCATAACATTCAACGTTTAGGAGATACCATCAAAACTGAGTGGACACTAAGTTGGAATAGTCCTTTACCTTGGAAACCCCGCATTTCTATTTCTGGCTGGAGTGAATTACTGCTCAATTCTGACGATTTAATTATTTCTCACATTGATTATTGGAACTGTTCACAGGTGGACGTACTCAAACAGCATTTCTTTCCACAGTAAAAAAGTAGAGATGCGATCGCCTAATCAGATACCCGACTTCTTGAAGAAGTCGGGTATCTTGTTGTTCACGAATAATTGAGCGAACTAAACACTCATTTCTAACATCCGTTGCATAGGACGCAGCGCCGCCAAGCGAATATCCTCAGACATGGTAATTTCAGGAGCGCGGTTTTTCATAGCTAAATACAGTTTTTCTAGTGTATTTAGTCGCATAAAAGGACACTCATTACAATTACAGTTATTTGTCGGTGGCGCAGGAATAAATTGCTTTTGGGGAGCAAGTTTTTGCATTTGGTGAATGATTCCCGGTTCTGTCGCCACAATAAATTCTTGAGCCGCGCTGGTTTGACAATATTTGAGTAAAGCTGCTGTCGAACCAATATAGCTGGCGTGGCGCAAAACGCTAGTTTCACATTCTGGGTGAGCGATCGCCTCAGCTTGGGGATGTGCTATTTTTAACTGGACGATTTTCTTTTCCGAAAAGGTTTCATGGACAATGCAGCTACCTTGCCACAGTACCAAATCTCTGCCAGTTTGTTCCATTACATAGCGCCCTAAATTCCGGTCTGGCGCAAAAATAATTGGTTGGTCTTTTGGTATCTGCTGTACAATTTTGACCGCATTAGAACTGGTGCAGATAATATCACTCATGGCTTTAATTTCAGCCGAGCAGTTGATATAGGAAATTACCAGATGATTGGGGTGCGCTGCTTTAAAAGCTGCAAATTCTTTTGGTGGACAGCTATCGGCTAAAGAACAACCAGCTGCTAAATCAGGTAACAGTACTAATTTATCAGGATTAAGTATTTTGGCGGTTTCAGCCATGAAATGTACACCCGCAAAGACAATCACATCTGCATTCGTCTGTGCTGCGGCTTTTGCTAGTTGTAATGAATCACCAATAAAGTCTGCAATATCTTGAATATCTGGTTCTTGATAGTAATGGGCTAAAATGACCGCGTTGAGTTCTTTTTTAAGCTGCTCAATAGCCGCAAATAAATCGCGTGGTAGTTCACCCAGTTGGGTTTTGTCTGTTGGTGCAAATGCAGTTGTAAACACAGTTAGGGGTTGTTTTGGGTTGCAAATGTTTTGTCCAGTGGATTCAATTATAGTAGTTTTTACCAAAAATAGGAGACAAAGATATTAAAGACTGTATGAGGGCGTTAGGGTATAGGGGAGAAAATATGTAATTATTGACTATAATTGCCAATTTATCAATCTGGCATAAATGTAGGCGATCGCTTCACTCATGACTACCCGCACGCCTTGGCTAGAATTCCACCATTTTTGCGGATCATAGTCTTGGGGTTTGGCAGAAATAATTCCGACTTGAATTTTAGGTGTAAATATCTTCTTAAATATCAACCAGCTTCTACGAGCATGAGCATCAGTTGTAAATAAATTAATTGAATCTATCTGTAAATTTTTATCTGATATGTGCTGCAATAATGCTAAAGCAGAAGCATTAGTTCTATCCCTAACTACATTAAAAGCAGGAACAACAATCAATTTCTCTTCTGGTACGCCTAATTTAGATAATGTATTAGCAGCAATCTCAGCAAAATTATTATACTCAGACAGATAAAATCCCTGTTCTATTTTTGAGCCGATGGTAAATATTTGGCGATAAGAACCAGCTTGAAATTCGGCAGCGGCTTGTTCTAAAGCGTAATCTGATATCCAACCATCAATTACTAACGCATCTGCTGATTTAATTGGGGAAGTTACGGCGAGAAATGAGTACAAATTATGAATGACAAAAAATATACTAGCAGCCGAAACTGCTAAAAATAAAGCCCATCCCTGCGCCGTAAGTGTCCAAATCTCTTGGCGTTGAATTAACCGCATTAAACCTTAGCTGAACCTTGGGCTTTTAAATAAGCAAATACCGATTTATCACCAATATCGGCGGGAATTGCTTGGAAGGTTTTTCGCAAAGCAAATACTAAAAATAAAGTTGCCCAAACACCCAAAAAAACCTGTTCTACCTGAATTGGTAAAACTCCGACAAGATGTCCTAATAAAAGTATGGGAACTGTAAAAGTTAAAGCTTTGGTTTCTAAACGGTTAAAGCAAAATGCTTCTTTAAAATAAATACCTGTCAATGCTGCAAAAGTAAAACCTATTCCTAAAATAGTCAATGGGTTTGTGTATACAGTTACCGCAAAAGGTTGACTGTCAACATGAGCAAAAATAAACGCAGAAATACTCCCAATTAACCAAAAAACTTGTAAAAGTCGGTGCAGTGGAGCCATATATATATGGATAGTTAGCAAACTGACACCGAGCGCTAAACTAAAGCAGGTATATAACGGGGTAATTGCTTGGATGGTAGCTGGGTTATTGTAAAACAATGCCAAAACTGTACCCGCAGCAAAGCTAAGTGCAGCTACCATTAACCCAGCGCGATAGATAATTACACCAGTGCGATCGCTTTGATTAATGGTGAATTCGCCAAACTGGCCTTGATACACTGGTGATGGAGATAGAGTTTGCGTAGTCATATAACAACAGTAATGAGTGTGCAGTAATGCCTGTTTCTAGTCTAATGATTAATCAGTTCTAAAGTATCTTGCCAGTTGATCTGCAACTGTGAATGTGCATTTCCGCCATTGATGGCAATTTCTACCCAGCCATGACTCCCAACTAGGGCGACAGCTGCGCCAACTTCGCCATCACTGTACGTTTCACACCCTGGTATTGTCAACCCAGAAATTTGCACTTGCCAAGTTTTACCTTCTGCATAATTGCCGGGAATGTTGCTGATTAAGTTACCAAAGTGATCTATATATTGAATATGTCCCAACACACCACGGCTAGTTGTTTGACATTTGCCCATACCTAGCTGTAATAAAGTTGTGGGATTGATTTCTTTTCCCAGATATTTCAAGGGAACACCACTAGCAAGGTTAGCTCCCACAGGTGCAAAAATATCTCTACCGTGAAAGGTTCGGCTAGGTTGGGGAGTGCGCCAGTAATCAGAGTTTGTGAGTTCCACGGCTGCAATGGCGGGAGTTTGGCTTAATACTCCACTGAATATGCCATTATCAGGGCCGATTAAAAACCCTCCAGCAAATTCTATTGCGATCGCCCTTCTTTTACCACCCACACCGGGATCTACTACTGCTATATGTACTGTCCCATTGGGAAAGTAAGGATAAGCATTCATCAAACAAAATCTAGCAGCAGCAATATTTTGTGGCGGAATTTGGTGTGTTAAGTCTACAACCCTAAGTCTTGGGTTTATTTGGGCAATTATACCTTTCATTACGCTGACATAAACATCGCGATCGCCAAAATCGCTGAGTAAAGTTAGGAGCGATGCTGGATTTTCTGGACTCTCTAACATAAGCCAATTATTAAAATATGTATTAAGACATAATTTTCTGTAGCAACAGCTACAAAATATATGTTATGTTATGATTAATAGACATAAGAAAGAATAATGAGGTTAATTACTATGAGTCACAATAGATTAGAAGCTATGAGACAAACCAAAGAAGTCCACAGACAAAACCTGAGAAAAAATCTAGAGCATCGCTTAGAAGTCGCGAAAGCTCAAGGTAATGAAAGGTTGATTAATCAACTAGAAGCAGAAATGAGATACCTTGGCTAAATTCCCTAAAGCAAGAGTTGATTGTTTATAGTTTTGTTGTGTGGAAATCCCCGCCGCGGCGGGTTTTTTGTTGGGGAAAAGTTAGACAGCAGAAATTAAGGCAAAAGTTAAAGGTAAAAGTAAAAAGACATATTCTTTTTACTTTTACCTTTTGACTTTTGACTTTTTACTAAGCCTTTGGCTTGTATGTTGAAGCAACGTGTAATTCTTTCAATTGCTTAACATCTACCCCAGAAGGCGCATCAGTTAACAAGCAACGGGCTTGTTGTGTCTTCGGAAAAGCAATCACATCACGGATAGATTCTTCCCCAGCAAGTAACATCACCAAACGATCTAAACCGTAGGCGATACCACCATGCGGTGGTGTACCGTATTCAAAGGCTTCTAGAAGGAAACCAAATTTACTTTGAGCTTCTTCTGGAGACAAACCAATGGTTTCAAACACCTGTTCTTGAATTTCCCGCTGATAAATCCGCAGACTACCACCACCAATTTCAAAGCCGTTAAATACTAAGTCGTAAGCTTGGGCGCGGGCGGTTTTTAAGTCGTGTATGTCGTCGGGATGGGGTGCAGTAAATGGGTGGTGTAATGCTTCGAGGCGCTTTTCGTCAGCATTCCACTCAAACATCGGGAAATCAACAATCCATAACAAATTGAGTTTTTCGGGATTGATTAACCCAAATTCTTTAGCAACAAATTGCCGTAATCTGTCTAAAGTTTTGTTAACAGTACCAACATCCCCAGCAGCAAACAATAACAAATGTCCGGCTTTTGCACCTGTGCGGCGGAGAAGTTCGGCTTTTTGTTCAGCTGTGAGGTTGTCTTTGATTGCACCGATGGTATCAATTTCACCATCTTCTCTAACGCGGATGTAGGCTAAACCTTTCGCCCCGGCTTCACTAGCTTCTCGGAAAATGTCGCCACCTGGTTTAATGCGAACGTTAGAAATTCGGTCGTTACCGTTAGGAATAGGAAGGATTTTGACGATACCACCATGAGCAACAGCATCCTTAAAGACTTTGAAACCAGAGTCTTTGAGGATATCGGAAACATCGACTAATTCCAAATCATAGCGGGTATCTGGTTTATCGCTACCGTAACGTTCCATCGCCTCAGCGTAGGTTAAACGCGGGAAGGGATGGGGTAACTCAATCCCTTTAACGGTTTTGAAAATCTGACAAACTAACTTTTCGTTGAGTTCGATAATTTCTTCTTGAGACATGAAACTCATTTCCATGTCTAATTGGGTGAACTCTGGCTGTCTGTCAGCGCGTAAATCTTCATCCCGGAAGCAACGGGCAATTTGATAGTATCTGTCCATACCAGATACCATCAAAATCTGTTTAAATAGTTGCGGTGATTGGGGTAACGCAAACCATTCGCCAGGGTTGACACGACTGGGTAGAACATAATCCCGCGCACCTTCTGGGGTGGAACGGGTGAGGACGGGTGTTTCCACTTCGATGAAATTTTCACCGTCTTCTAAATATCGACGCATAGCTTTGACAACTTGATGACGCAACTGCATATTTTGCGCCATGCGATCGCGCCGTAAATCCAAATAACGGTATTTTAGTCTTAAGTCTTCCCGCACCGATTCAGTGTCAGCACTGGAAACTTGGAATGGTAGCTGCTTGCGGACTGCATTCAGCAAGGAAATTTTATCCGCATAGATTTCCACTTCACCTGTGGGGATGCGGGTATTGAGAGATTCTTCGGGGCGTTGCGTTACTCTGCCGGTGATTTCGACGACGTATTCATTCCGCAAAGCATTGGCTTGCTCATAAGAGTGGGGGGTGCGTTGCGGATCGCTGACAATTTGGACAGTTCCAGAGCGATCGCGTAAATCTAAAAATATCACGCCCCCATGATCGCGGCGACGGTCTACCCATCCGTACAAGGTAACAGTTTCTCCAATATCTTCTTTTCGGAGTTCGCCGCAATAGTGAGTTCGCATAGTAGTTAATCTGTTCTTCCGGGCTAGATGGGTCAATAAAAGTCAAAGCTTTCCCATTATCTAGCATCAATAGTATCTAATAGAAGAACCAATGACACAATATCTTAGCAGAAGGCAGGAAGATAAACGATTTTTAAGCTTGCCCAACCTCTAAGCACAGTTCAATCGCTTCTTTTATACGCTCCATCAGTTCGTCTAAAGATTTAGCTGGGGTATGACATCCAGCCAGACTCGGCACGGAGGCAACAAAATAACCGTCAGAGTCTCGCTCTATAATCACATTAAATTCTCTGGTCATTTTGAGCTTTATCTTTTGGTGGCGTAAGGCTAACAGACTATACTGATTAAAAAGATAGCTCGCGCTGACTAAGTACACAATCTTGAAGGTACAAATTAATTAATTCTTGATAAGAAATACCTTTTTCTTCTGCCTTCTTTTGAAAAAATTCAATTACCTCAATTCCCAAAGGTAAAGTGACTTGTTGCTTTAGTTGTTTAGCATAAGGATTAGGACGACTTTTCATGTTAGCAAGGTCATACAGCACTTTGTCTAACGGTTTGGTAC
>NZ_DF978430.1:104808-186939 GCF_002897135.1 Nostoc cycadae WK-1
CAAAAGAGACTTAACGGGAAAAGTCAGATTAGACAAGACTGTTTCTCAGTATTATCTCGTAGTCTTTTTCAAAAATCAAATATGATTCCTATAGTTATTTATCGTCAACAAAGCGCAGATATGAAAGAGATTTTAGGCTTGTTAGCAAATAAGCCAATTAATGTTCAAGTTGATAACAAAGTAGAGAATAAAAATATGCCTAATGGTAACGATTCTAGCCGGAACTTTAATATTGGCAGTATCGGTGGAGATTTTAATAATAGCGGCACAATTAATTTAGGTGAAATTAGCGGTACGGCAACAAATACTATTAACCAGTTACCACCTTCACCTGAACCAGATAAACCCGGAATTAAAGAATTATTAGAAAAATTAAAAACTGCAATTGAGGCAGACAAAGATTTAGCTGAAGAAGATAAGGTGGAAGCATTAGAACAAATACAAGCTTTAGCTGAAGCTGGTAAAAATCCTCAAGAGGGGGCGATGCAAAAGGCGGCGAAAACGGCGATGAAGATTTTAAAAGGAACGATCGCTAGTTTACCCACTACAGCCACACTGGTTGAGGCAGGTAGTAAGCTGTTACCGTTGATTTCTAAATTTTTGGGTTTGGGTTAAAAAAATGGGCAGGCTTTTAGTCCTACCCCATAAGAGTTTTATGAAAAAATTTGCCTAATTAATGAGTACGAGGTGTGTTGAAAGCTTCCCAGGCGGCTTTGGCCGCACTTTGGAGGCGATCGCCAAAATCAGCAAATTCTTTCCAAAGTAAGTGCCAGTTTTTCTCTGTTTCTTCTTGGATAATAGCCCAAGCATTTTCCAGGCGATCGCGTTCAATTAATTTTTCGCCTTCAATGGCTTCTCTCGCTTGGCGCACAGCATTTAAATATGTTTCGCGGGTAAGAGTACCGGCTGATTCTGCTTCGGCTTGGGCGCGTCTTTTGAGTGCTTCAATTAAAGCTTTGGTTTCGTTCTTTACTTCATCAGTCTCCCCAGCCATTTCTGCTTCTACCATTTCATTAGTTTGAGAACTGATTTCTACAACTACAGTAGATTCAATGGATTCAAAATTATTACCAGTCATAGTTACAATATCCTCTTAATTCAGTTTCCCACAAAGGACAAATGACTAATATTTTGTAGACAGTTGTTGTTCTAATTTCAGCAATTGTTCAATCCGTGATTCTGTGTCAGGGTGACTAGAAAACAAGTTACCCAAAAACTTACCAGAGATAGGATTAATAATTAATAACGGTTCAAAAGCTGGATTCGCATCTAAAGGTAACTGTCGTGCTGTAGCTTCTAATCTTTGGAGGGCGCGAGCTAATGCACGGGGATTACCTGTTAATCTCGCAGAACCAGCATCTGCGGAGAATTCTCTTGTGCGAGAAAGGCCTAGTTGAATGATTGTTGCAGCTATTGGCGCTAACAATACAGTTAACAATATTCCTAACGGATTACCGCCTCTATCATCATCGCGTGAACCACCGCTAAACCACAAACCATAACTCACCATTTGTGCCAAGAAAGAGATAGCACCGGCAATAGTAGCAGCTACAGCTTGGGTTAAGGTGTCACGATTGATAATGTGCGTCAGTTCGTGGGCAATTACACCTTCTAATTCATCTTCTGGCAGGATACGTAAAATCCCTTCAGTCACAGCCACAGCCGCGTGTTCTGGATCGCGTCCTGTAGCAAAAGCATTAGCAGTTTGACCGGGAACGATGTAAACACCAGGCATGGGGATATTAGCGCGTGCAGCTAATTTCTCAACCATCCGATAAAGTCCTGGTGCGTCGGCTGCACTCACTGGCTGGGCGCGATATGCTGCTAATGCAATCTTATCTGATTGATACCAAGAAATTAAATTAGTTACTGCTGCTAAACCTATACCTGTAATTAAGCCGCTAGTGCCACCAATTACCCAATAACAGATAGCAATTAATAAACCACTGAGCGCACCAAGCAATGCAACTGTTTTAAATTGATTTCCCATATTTATGCTCTCCTATTAATGCTGTATGATTTTTTTCAGCTTTGATCAATCACAGCATTACTTAAGCCACATATAGATTGTATCCATCCCAACACATCTTTATCAGGTAGAGATTGCGCCCCAAGACAGTACGGTTTTCCTACTCACATCAGCAAATAATAACTTACTTGAAAAGTAAAAAAATTAGGATTCACTTAATCTAGTCAGAGTGTTAAATTAAACTATCAATTTAAGAAAAAATAGTAATTAATGCCCAATCTAGATAATATTTATTCTTTAATAATTAGTCTTGAGCAGATGAAAACAACTCTTGTAGGTAAGATGATAGTTTAGCGATCGCTCGGTTTATCGTCTTCTCTTCCACACTCATCAGAAGATTGTGTTCAAATTTGGCTGAGTTTCATATCCTGGAGATAGACAGCAAGGAAAGCGGCATGACCAGTCAGAAAAAACAATCAAAAACTCTCAAAATTGCTGTAGTTGGAGATATTCACGACCAATGGGAAGTGGACGATGCCATTGCACTCAAGTCTTTGGGTGTGGATTTAGTGCTATTTGTGGGAGATTTTGGCAATGAATCAGTGGAAGTGGTAAAAGCGATCGCTTCCATTGATATCCCCAAAGCAGCAATTATGGGCAACCACGATGCTTGGTACACTGCTACAGAATGGGGACGAAAGAAATGTCCCTACGATCGCTCTCAAGAAGACTGGGTACAAGAACAACTTGATTTATTGGGTGCAGCCCATGTCGGTTACAGCAAGCTGGAGTTTCCTGAATGGAATTTAACAGTAGTTGGCGGTCGTCCTTTTAGTTGGGGTGGCCCAGAATGGAGATTTGCCGATATCTGCAAAGAACGTTATGGTGTCACAGACATGGAAGAATCAGCAGCTAAAATTACCGCTGCGGTCAAAAGTGCTGCTGGCGACGCAGTTATTTTTCTCGGACACAATGGGCCGAGTGGGTTAGGCGATCGCCCCGAAGACCCCTGTGGTAAAGATTGGCATCCTATCGGCGGCGACTTTGGCGATCCAGATTTTGCCGAAGCCATTTCTCAGACAATCAACCTTGGTAAAACCATTCCCCTAGTTACCTTTGGACACATGCACCACACTTTGCGGCACACCAAAAAAGTGTTACGCACATCAGTGTTTAGAAGTCCAGAAGGCACAATTTACTTAAATGCAGCCAGCGTCCCCAGAATTGTTGAAAATGATGGACACAAGCAGCGGAATTTCTCGATTGTCAACTTAGAGGCAGGTGTAGTTACACAAGCTGCCTTGGTTTGGGTAGGCCAAGATTTACAAGTGATCTCAGAGGAAATTTTGTATGAGCTTTCCCCTAGTAAGTTGTAGATATTTACTTTCAGTAGTGCAACCTGCGTAGATGTAAGATATATTATTATCTGTCAGCTTTGTTGCTCACCAAAAAATATAGGGTAAGCAGTTGCTCGACAGTTTTACTGGAGAGGTGGCAGAGTGGTCGAATGCGTCCGACTTGAAATCGGATGAACCGAAAGGTTCCGGGAGTTCGAATCTCCCCTTCTCCGTTGTTATATCCAAACTAGCCGAAAAAAAGATTAGGGTAGCAACCAGTATCATGTTCGCTACCCTAAAATATATTTATATTACTTAATTACTACAAACAATTACTTAACTTCATTAGCTGCAAACTTCTCGACTCTACCTTTTTTCACAGCTACAACTACATCAAAGGTAGAACAGTAAGAAAATGTCACATCGTTAGCTTTGTTGTAGAGATTAACTACATGACCTGCACCACCAGGTTGAATTCCGATAGGTTCAAGGTCGCCAAAGAAGAAACGACGCAGCTGATCACCATTACCAAAAACACCTTTATTCTTAGTGATCAAATCAATTTTTTGTTGAGCAGATAAACCTGTAGCATCAGCCGCTGAGGCTGGAAGTAGTGAAATTGAAGGTTTTACAGCCTGAAATGAAACATTCCCAACTGTCAATAAACCAGCTATGGCAACACCTGTAAGTAATGAAGGGGCGAATTTCATGGGTTAATTCCTTATGTTTGAGCTTCGTAGCTATTCAGAGCATCTCAGATACTACTGAAGCTCATCTGAAACTTAGCCATAAATTGTCTGAATTTATTCCTTAATAAAATTCAGTTTAAACTCAGCATTTTCTCAGGTAATTGTGATGTCAAAAATCTCAGCTAATTTTTAAGGCTGTTTCAGATTGTTCTCACCTAGACTTAAGCTAAGATTTTTAGTATTGTTGACGTTACTTTTATTGCAACTGCAAGTGGTATTGCTGTGACTAGCCTGAGAAGATGGCATCGTTTCATTGATAGAATTCCTAACCAAGCCTATCTCTGGGTAGCAATCCTCATTTTTGGCGCATCAGGTGCAGTTACGCGCAAGTTAACAGAAATTGGTTCGCAAAACTTAATAAATGGGAGAAATCCAATTTCTCTGTGTAATGTTTTGTTCGTTGGCAATATCTGTGCATTGCTGGTGCTGATTATCATCTATCGGCAACAGTGGAACAAAACAACATTGAAGCAAATATCTGTAAAGCATTGGCTAGTGTTATCGGTAGTAGCAATCTTATCAGGGGCGTTGGCTCCTGGGTTAATTTTTCAGGCATTAGCACTCACCAATGTTAACAATGTGATTTTAGTTGGTAGATTAGAACCGCCACTGGCTTTAGCTTTATCAATCTGGTTATTAAAAGAACGAGTAAATATTTGGGAAATTATTGGGGCGATCGCAGCTTTTGTGGGTGTCGCACTGACTGTCTTACTCCAACCAGCAGGACATACCATAATGAATACGCCAGGCTTTCATTTGGGTACAGGCGAAATTCTGACAGCAGTGGGATCAGTCGCCGCAGCAGTAGCTACAGTTCTTGGTAAAAAATATGTCTTCCATATTCCTTTAGGAATTTTTACAATCTATCGCACTGCTGTAGGGACTATAGTATTTTTCTTTCTGGCTTTACGGCTATACGGTCAACATCATTTTGCCGAAGTATTTTCGCCTTTTTTGTGGCGGTGGATGTTGCTTTATAGTGTGGTGATTGTAGTATTAGGCCAGTCCCTATGGTTTAAAGGTTTGAGAGCTACTACGGTATCTGTCGCTTCCTTAGTTGGCTCATTTACTCCCATTGCAGGTATTGTGGCTGCTTATTTTATCTTAGATGAAGCCCCAACCCTACCTCAATATATCGGTGGTAGTTTGATTATCGTGGGGATATTAATTAGCCAACTGGGAGTTATGCGTCACACTCGTCTTACCGCCGCGGCCGATCAGGTAAACTCTACACAAGTACAACAAGTAGAAAGCGAAATGGGATTTAAAGGCATTTAATATTTAATATTTTCAACCTACCCAGATGTAGATTCTTGTGGAAGCATTTCTCCCTCTTCACCTGCAACCGCAGTATTACCATCATTAGATACAGCAAAACCATCGGCAACATCTTTAATAAAACCCGCCACTGGTACAGCAATAATTAATCCCAAAACCCCACCAATATAAGTTCCTACTAATAAAGAAATTAACACCCAGATTGGTCTTAACCCTGTGAAACTGCCTAATAATCGCGGTGCGATCGCTTGGTCAATTAACTGATCAATAATCACCGCTACTGCCAGCACTTTCACGGCTAACCAAAAATCATGGGTAGCTATAATTAAAGTGATAACAATCAAACTCAACACATCTCCAAAGGGAATCAAGCTTAAAATTCCCACTCCCAAACCAAAAAGCAAGCCAAACTGGACTTGAAACAACAAAAACATGAATGTTTGGGCAAGTCCCATCAGTAAAGCTAATGTCCCTTGACCAATCAAGTAATTTTGAAAGTTTTGTTGAATAGATTTACTAATTTGTTGGGCGAAATCCCAAGGAAGCTTTTTAAATACTCCCTCCCACAGTCTTGGCCCATCTAACAACAAGTAAAAACTTAAAACTACTGTAATTAATGCTCCCGAAACACTATCAATTGTGTCGACGATAATGCTTAAAAGTTTATCGGAAAGATACTCCAATTCATCAGGAATTTTATCAGTAACTTTAGTAAAAATTTGACTGAAATCTATTCTACTACTCTGGCTAAAAGCCCAATCATTTAAACCCTGTAATTTTGCCTCACTAGAATCAATCCATTGAGGCAATAATTTAACCATTTCATTAAATTGCTCGGAAACTATGGGTAATAATGTAATTCCCAAAGTCACCAGAATAAAAGTAGCTAAGATAAAAACTAGTGTGACTCCATAGTTACGTTTAACTCCTTGTCGTTCCAGTAACGAAACGGGGTAGTTTAAAATAAAAGCAAACAAAGAGGCTAAGACAAGAATAGCTACTAAAGGTTGAAAATATTGAAAAAATCGCAATAATAACCATCCATTAAGAAATAATAGGGGAAATAACAATGTTAAAATTAGCCATTTTAGAAGTCGATTAACTGATAAATTCATAATTATTCCTAGCTTTCAGTAAAAGCTAAAAGTTGCTCATCATTGATTCTTCCTGCTTGGTACAAAGTTTTGACGATTTGGGAAATAGTGAAAACTGCATAACTTCGATAACCATTTTCTCGGAGTCTGGCTTGCACTCCTTGTTCATGGTCAATTAAAACCACAATATCATGCACATTTAAGCCAGCAGATTTCAATTTTTCGGCTCCTTCCATCACACTTTTACCACTGATGAGAATATCATCTACTACTACTACTATTTCACCAGGCGCGAAGTTTCCTTCAATTACCTTACGTGTTCCATGTGCTTTCACTTCTTTACGGGGAAAAACCATTGGACAATTCAAACGCAACGCTAAACCAGTCGCCGTTGGCAAAGAACCATAAGGTATACCCGCCAATCTATCAAAAGTCAAGTTTCTGATAATTTTTTCATAGGCACTGAGAACTTGATTAAAAACTTGCGGATTAGAAATAATTTTGCGTAAGTCTATGTAATAGGGAAATGTCGCTCCTGATGCTTGCACAAATTTACCAAACATAATGCAACCAATATCATAAAGTTGCAAAATTAAATCATTCTGGAGTTGCTGATCTTCAAAATGAACATCAGGTAGCCATACAGAACAGCTAGAAGCATCAGCATTAATTTGACTTTTTGTTTGATTAATTTCGGCACGTAAAGATTGGATTTCCTGGGATAAGTTTGGGTTTGACAACATATCTTGAGGTACAGGAATTAGCAATCCATCACCATTACTATTTAAGCCAGCTTCTAAAATTTGCTTAAGATTACTACCCTCAGCCCAAATGCTGCGTGCCATTATGGTTCTTTCTGGTGCCACTGCCCGAATTAAACCCAAAACTTCAGGATTAGTCGTTCCTACTTCTAAAGCTAATTCTTCTGGGGTTCCCCAGTTTTTTGCTTCTTTGACCACCTGCAAATAAAGCGGTGAATCATTAGCAGGATACTGTTGTAGAGTTTCGGCTCCAGGATTAGAAGTACAGCATAAAATAAACACTGCTTTATCAGGGTAAACCAAAAATGGTGCAACATGATCTTGCCCTGTATATGGGCTGAGAGTAATTGCATCCACATGCCATTCTGCAAATACAGTGTGGGCAAAAATACTACTGGTATTTAAATCACTATGTTTGGCATCCAAAATAATGGGAATATGACTGGGGATAGCTGCTAAAGTTTTGTATAACAGTTCCAAACCAGGAATACCTAAAGCTTGATAAAAGCCGAGTGTTGGCTTATATGCACAAACAAAATCCGCAGTTTCGTGAATAATAAATTGCAACCAATCCCCCAAACCAGTAATCACATCTTGAGACCGATAACGACTAGGTATCATCTCTGGGTTGGGATCAAGCCCTACAAATAGTAAGCTTTGGTTTTGGATAATATTTGTGTATAATTTATCAAAAAATTGCATAATTTATTTATCAAGCTTGAAAAGAAAATAGATAAGTAATATCAATTCATTACATTCAGGTGATGTATGTCTTTTATTGTAGAAATATTAAGTTGTAATTAATATTTTATTTTAATATTGCTCAAGTATAAAGTAGTTATGCTCAAGCTAGAGATAGGCTGAAGCAACTTAATTTGCTTTCAGAAAATTATGATTTATTTTATCTGTATGATGATATTTAATGGTAGACATGCTGAGGGGCGCAAGATATTGCGCCCCTATTAGTTGTCACCTAGTCCCCAAAATATTCAAGAGTAGAAGTATTAACGAAGAGAGGTCAGTGGTACACCTAACCAAGCAGCAAAATTTTCTTTTTGTGTAGCATCAGGATTGTTGATTGGAACTACCTGATACTTACTAGGACGTGGTGCAGCCAGGGTGACAGAACAAGTGCGGAGTTCATCTTGATGAAAAACTGTAACTTGAATGATGTCGTTTGGTTGGTAATCTTTTAAGCGATCGCTTAGTTGATGAGATGTTACTCGTATGCCGGCAATAGCCAGTAACTCATCACCTGCATCAATTCCCGCCAATTGTGCGGGTGAACCAAATTCGACAAATTTGACTATCTCTCGTCCATTTTCGGTGTTTAACCTCAAACCAAAGTAAGGTTCTTCTTCTCTATCGGCAATCACTTGTAAGCCAAAAGGTTCTAGGTACTGATTAAAAGGCAATTCTTCTGTGCCATTAATGTAGCGATTAAAAAAGTCAGTTAAACCCATTTCTGCGACAGATTCAATCACTTCCTGTAATTCTTCGGGTGTGTAACCAATCTCTTGTTTGCCAAATTTCCGCCACATCAGCCGCATAACGTCATCTAGCGATCGCTGATTTCTAGACCGCTGTCTAATTAGCAAATCTAGCAATAAAGAAACCATTTCTCCCTTCAGATAGTAGGAAACTTGGGAATTATTGCTATTGGCATCTGGGCGATAAAGTTTAATCCAAGCATCAAAACCTGACTCAGCCAGTGATTGCACTTTCCGCCCTGGTGTAGTTAAAAACCGCGAAATTTCTTTACTCCAATTATGAAAATATGACTTCGCATCATAAATTCCTGCCCGCAAGGGAATTAACAAATCGTAGTAACTGGTAGTCCCTTCACAAAACCACAAAGAAGATGTATAATTTTCCCGGTCGTAATCAAAAACTTCTAAAGCTTTTGGGCGAATCCGTTTAACATTCCACAAGTGAAAGAACTCGTGTGCCACCAGCTGAATGAAGCGATCGTATTTATCTGGTGAGCTAAAACCAAAACGCTGATAAATTAAGGAGCAGCAGTTTTTATGCTCTAAACCGCCATAAGCTTGGGCAAACAAATGCAGTAGAAACACATACCTGTCGTAAGGCAAACCGCCAAACATCTGGGCTTCTACATGAATGATTTTTTGAATATCGGCAATTATTTGTTGTGCTTGGTAATTTCCTTGACCCCAAATAGCTAGTTCATGAGGTTTTCCCAAGACCTCAAAGTGATATAACTCGTGATAACCAATTTCAAAGGGACTATCTACAAGAGTATCAAAATCAGCAGCATAAAAAGTAGAAGACTGTCCATCAACTGATGGCAAGGCAGTAGTTACTCGCCATTCAGGATGGGGCGGTACAATAGTCACTTGAATTGGCAACCCTTCACAGCCTCGTAATCTAAAAAACAAAGCTGCACCGTTGAAATAACCGTGAGTGCTATCCAAATGGTTTGTCCGTACCGATAGCTCGTTGGCAAATATGCGGTAACGCACGGTTAATTCAGAAATACCGTTTGTGTTTACCTGCCAGTGGTTTTTACTGATTTTGCGCCAAGATAAGGGCTGCTCCCCGGCAAAAGCAGCAAAATCTTGTAAATTTTTCGCATATTCCCGCACTAAGTAGGAGCCTGGTGTCCAGACGGGCATTTTCAAGTCGAGTGTTGGGGATGAGTGATTAACCAGCAGCAAGCTCACCTCAAACAGATGGGTTTCTGGTTGGGGCATTGCTACCAGGTAGTGAATCGTCGGTACGGTTTCCTTAACGCCAATTTCGAGACGAGGTGCTGTTGCTTCAGTCATTTGTAGTAGTAGACAGGAGTGATAAGTTATGAGTTTATAGTTATTAGTCAATAATTAATAGTCAATGGAGAGAGTTTGTAAAGAACTATGAATAA
This sequence comes from Nostoc cycadae WK-1, assembly GCF_002897135.1. Lineage (NCBI taxonomy): Bacteria > Bacillati > Cyanobacteriota > Cyanophyceae > Nostocales > Nostocaceae > Nostoc > Nostoc cycadae. Next base: position 114,881 of record NZ_DF978430.1, read on the forward strand.
AATAGTCTGAACGTGAGATTGGAAAAAATTTACAATTAATTAATATTTTATAGTTGATGTCAAAGTTTCAGGTGTTTTTATCCATAATTAATTAATTTTTCTTACCAAGCATGTGTTTCCAGCATTTTTGATGCTCAGAAGTGTTTCATCCACAATAGTCAATAGAGGTGATTTCAAAACTTGTAACTCAATATCTTCATGCTCAACACCATTGCCAAAAGTCGCATCTGGGGTCTTTGCCGTTGATAACTTCGTAAAGGCTTCCTGACAAAGACATCAGCTGTTAGTGCTATTGTTAGCAAGTCTGTGAGTTGGCAAACTGAATATAGGATGAATTGTCACAGTATCTGAAATTGTGGCTACCCTACACTCAACTCAAATTAGATTTTGCCTGCCAAATTCATCAATTGCTTGAAGTTAACCAAGTAAATGATGTTATTAACATTATCAATTGTAATCCATCCCTTTTCATGTAATTTTTCCATGATTTTGGTGGTTTCTTCTACTCCGATTTCTGTCACTTCAGCCAGATCTTTAAAGGGAATATTAAAAATTTCTTTACCTGGGGCTGAGTCTTGTCCATAGCTTTCACCCAAACTTACTAAGGTGTGCGCCAGTTTTACAGCTGGTGGAGAAGAGCGAATCTGTAAGCGTTGGTTAAATTGCCGGATTCTTCGCACCATCAGTTGCAGCATCCGATGATGCAATTGCGGATCTTTAAATAAGATTTGAATAAAACGCTCACGAGAAATGCTGAGTAACTTCACAGGCGAAAGGGCAATGACATCAGTTGAACGCGGAGATTCATCTAAAATCGCCATTTCTCCAAAAAAATCGCCCCGACCTAAAATTGCTATAGCAACAGAATCTTCTCCGGAAGTACGGCGGACTTTCACCCACCCAGATACCACAAAGTAAACTGCGTTACCCCAGGCATCTTCCATTAACACGGCACGTCCTACGGGATATTCGTGATCAATTGCAACATTGAGCAGCCATTCTAAAGTTTGTGGGTTGGCTGTACTCAGCAAGGGGAAAAGTTCACTAAAAACCTCAGTCTGCATGAAATATCTGTAAAAATGAATTCAATAATGGAAAATTAAGTTGACTAATATAAGTTTAAAAACCGCTACCATAGTATTAATACAGTTAAAATATGTAATGATTAATACTTAAAATTATGGTAATTCGGTCTAATGTTCTTTTACAACATAGCAATTATGTCAGGGATCGAAATCAGCGGTTTTACTGACCCAATTGTGATTTATTATTTGCCCATTGAATCGCTATTTGCTGTGAGTATTTTGACTTGTTGTTCTAAATTTTCGACTATGCGATTTAAGCTATCTAAAGCATCTGATTGCTCTGATGTAAGGTTAGAGTTGAGTATTAGTCGTTGATTTAGTTCCTGTAATTTATAGCTGAGTTGTTGAGAAATACCCAAAACATCTCGGCTGAGACGGGCTAACTGTTGTTGTTGATGAAACTTTAAGGCGGCTCCCCGTAACACTTGTAGTGTAGCTTCTTCACCGTAAATTCCTGGCATCACTCGCAGACGTAATAATACACGGTTTTGTTGATATACACATTCTTTTTCAATTTGTTTTGGTTCTGTAATTGTGGTAACAGGTAAGCTGGCAAATCGCTTTAATTCATTCAGTACGCCTTGAAAAACCGATAGCGGTAAATTTTCTAATACCGATTGCACAACACCATTATCACTCCAGAGTATCCTACCTTTGTAAGGTTGTCTTTCTAAATACAAGCGACCAATTCCGCCACCAAGCACTCGACCGAGTAATTCTTCTAGTAGTTTTTTGGGTGGGAGTAATGCTAACACTTCTACAGGAGTAGATAGTTCTGGTGCAGGGACTGGCAGGATAGTTAAATTATTGGTGAGTACTGCTTCGGTGATCTCTTCTCTGAGCTTTTTGGCTAAAGCTGAAAGATTCGGTTCTGGAAGCGGGGGAAAATCTGTTAATTTTTGAGTATTTTCAGGAGTTTCCATATTTGCCACCATTGATGCTGGTGGTTGCTGCTGATTTTGAGATGCGCTAAAGGTATTTTTATAGTTGAGGTAGGCTGAAAGGATGTGGCGGTGGCTGTCACTGGCAATTTCTTGAGTCATCATTGTGCAGTTGATATAAGCTAAGATGCGATTCACATAATCTAGGGCGCTGCTGTCTTGTGGATGCACCATACCTAGGAGTAATTTGTTACTTTCTAATCGAAAGGGCAAAATTTGATGGTATAGACAAGCTTCAAAGGACAGGAGATGATCAATTAGCTGAAATATTTGTTGACGATCGCTTTCTTGCTCTAAGTTGATCGATATGTTTGATAGTATCTGCTGCTCACTGGTTGCGGTATCAACTGGCTTGTCCTCTGAAGACAACATAATTTTTGATTATTTTAAAGTTTCCTTATATTTTATTTTGCTCTAAGTTGATTGGCAGTAAATAAAGATACTTTGTTATCTTGGTAAAAATTAAATTAATCACTCTCAGTAAGATGATACTTAGTTAAATAATTAAGGGAGCAGGGGAAAGGTTGCTAGGTTGAAAAACCCTCCCAATTGCGTTCCGCAAAGTCCCCAATTTATTTATGGGTAGGAATTGCGGCGATCGCTGATTATGCTCCTGATTCTTCGGTTCTCAACGATTGGGCGATGAGATAAATTTTTGTCCATTCTCCCATTGCCTGATGGCTTTTGAGGTTTAACTGTTGGGCGATCGCTTCAAGGGAATGACCTGCTTTGCGTAAATCTAGTACCTGCTGCCCCAGTGGAGTTAATTTTTGATAAAGTTGCTGCCATTGACTAGGTGTAAGTCCCAAGTTATGTTCTTCTAAGGAAATTGATAACCAGCTATTGACGAGTTCTGGTTTGCCTTTAAGGGCAAAGACACGGACTGCATGGTAGCTAATTTTTTCGCGCAGGCGGTAGATTTCCCGAATCGGCTTTTGCAGTTGCTTGGCAATTTCATCTTGAGATTTGCCTTGAAGATACAACTTCAGCCACTCGACTGCGTCTTGTCCGAGATTTTCTTGTAAATAATCGGCAAATTCTGTTTGCACAGATTGGCGCAGTGATTGTTGTTCTTCTAGTTGTTGTGCTTCTTGATATTCGGCAATCGCTTGGGTATCTACCAAATTAACGCGATTATCACTGTCGTCGGTGAGAATTTCTTCGGAAACGAGTCTCACCATGTCACTACCTGGTACTTGAGTTAAGCCACCACGCTGAGTCCGACGCAAGTAGTTGACAAATCGGTAAACGAGTAGGGGTTGATTGCGGACTGGGCGCAACGCATACTCTTCTACACTGGCAAACAGGAGTGTATCTTGTAGTCTTCTGTCGGGCGTAAATTCCACAATGCAAGCCATTTGCTGCTGCATATAGGTGTCGCTTTGCAGTAATTCTTGGATAACTTCTTGTAATACATCCATGACACTGCGTTGGCGATCGCGGCTTAACGCTACCCAAGTTTGAATTTTATGGCGTAAGCTCACTAAACTCCCCAATCGTGTGATTAAGTTACGATACGCACGTTCTCGGCCAATACCCAAGTAGCGTTGACGTAAAATTTTCCAGCGATATTCCATCGCTTGCTTGGCAATTTCCAGTTCTTTGGGATTTAATAGTTCAAATCGGTTTAAGTCTTTTCCCAAAAGCCACAGAACAATACTCTCCCTCACAGATACACTTTGTTCTGGAATTTCGACAGCTAAACGTTTAAGCCAATACTGTGCCAGTTGGTCTGCATCTTTTGCCATAGTGAGATTGTATTCTTCAAAACCTTGCCTTAAAGTTTGCATCACAACCCCCGTTTATCGTCAATCACTCTTAACATTTTGGCTGGCAGTTGTCCATGAATCGGTCGCTTTCATGAAGACATTTCAGCGATTCTATTCTTATTACGTTTTTATTCCCAAACTTTATGCAGAAGTTTTCAGATTGTAGTTTTAGCTTTTATTCTCTGAATAATATAAATTTCAGGATTCAGAAATTTTGTTTCTATCTCTGAAAATTTTAACTTTTGTAAACTTATCATCAAGATACTTTAAAAGCAGATTTATCCCCAACCAAACTGATCAAGAAAAATTGCGATTAAAGTTCTTCAGTTAGTAAAAGCTAGAAAGTTGACACTTCTGCAAAAGAAGTAGTGGGATTTACCCAAAAGACGTTATCTTGGGTAGATAAGTTTCACCCCATAAAGTCTTTTTTTAGCTGTTGGGTAATTATGTAATTTTTCTTATTAATCTTTACTAGTTTACCTATAGCTTTCACGCCCAAAAGCTATAATTTATAGTTAACTCCTTAGTTTTTTCTGGCTATTGGCAAGTCTTTTGAACTTGGGAAGCGATCGCTAACACTACAATTTTCTTAAAATTTAATACTCTTGGTAAGAAAATTTTTTTTAATTATATGCAAATTTGACAACTAGTTGTACAAGTAATTTGTTTCTCTTAAGAGTTATTTGTCAGTTGAGTCAAAGTGATGTTTTTGACTAACATCTATCTCAATTAAATCGAAATAACATATCTAGCAAAAAGTCAATAGTCTAGTCTCAATTATTAATCATCGATTAGCAATTAGACTGAGAACTTTTGACTTTAGCTGTTGGATGAATATGCTAATGAACTTAAATCTAGCGTCCGTTACCAGACCTACCAATGATGGGATTTTCTACAGAGTCTCGATACTGTTGCACTTCTTCAGTGTAAGCAATTGGTAAAACAGCCTCAACGTTTTCATGGGGACGGGGAATAATTACCCAAGATTCTAATGTTCCACCATAAACATTTTCTGCTGCTTCTACACCGGCAGCCATCGCGGTTTTGACTTCTGATACATCTCCGCGAATATTGACTGTAAAACGTGCGCTACCAACTCTGATATAACCAACGAGGGTAACTCGCCCAGCTTTTACCATTGCGTCTGCTGCTGCAAGCACAGCAGGAAAACCTTTAGTTTCCAGCGAACCAACGGCTTGTAATGACATTAGCAATCTCCTGTATAAATAAACGTATGTGGTAACGCTACAAGTTAATTGTAGAAAGCTTCGTTACAGATTTTAATGGCAAAATCTTTTAGAAGATACGGAAAGGTTCTGATTTGGCGGTGAAGTGGATTGGTAGTATTGTTTCCACGTTTTCCGGGGGATTAGGAACTATATAATGGGTGATTACTGTTTCAGCCTTTACTTGCTCTCCAGCATTTATCCCTTGTTCAACGGCTCTTTTTACTTCAGCAACATGTCCTCGGACAGCAACAACAAAGCGGCCACTTTCTGCTAGGCCATAATACACTAGCGTGACTGCGGCAGATTTCACCATTGCATCTGCTGCGGCTAACACAGATGGAAAACCTAAAGTTTCAATTACGCCAACAGCCATTGGCATGGCATTAGCTCCTGAGACACTAAAATAAGTAATCTTTATTTTACGAGGGTTTGGCTCCAATTGTGACATTGAGTAGTGTTTTTTTCACTACACTGAGTCACCATTTGACCAATCAATATTATTTTGGTAATGGGGTGCTGTAAATTATAAGTTATGTTTCCCAGCTTTTTACCGACCGCAGTTAGTCAATTAACAGAGCCAGAATCGATCGCCCTAGCGCGGAGTATTCAAAGTCAAGCGATCGCTACTCCTTTATCTAATCAGCCAATTACCACTACCTATGTGCAGCAAGGTAGTGGTGGGATACCGATTTTACTAATTCACGGCTTTGATAGTTCCGTATTAGAATTCCGCCGACTGTTGCCACTGTTGGCAGAAAATAATGAAACTTGGGCAGTTGACTTACTGGGTTTTGGCTTTACCGATAGACTCGCAGGCATACCATTTAGCCCTGTCGCCATTAAAACCCATTTATATTATTTCTGGAAAACTTTAATCAAGCAGCCTGTAATTTTGGTAGGCGCATCAATGGGAGGTGCAGCCGCCCTTGATTTTACCCTCACTTACCCAGAAGTCGTCAAAAAACTGATATTAATCGATAGTGCTGGGTTAAAGGCGGGTTCACCTTTAGCGAAATTTATGTTTCCGCCGTTAGATAATTGGGCTACACAATTTTTGCGTAATCCTAAAGTGCGCGATCGCATTTCTCGGACGGCTTATAAAAACCCCAGTTTGATTTCCCTGGATGCTAAATATTGTGGCGGATTGCATCTAGAAATGCCTAGTTGGCATTTAGCGTTAATTGCTTTTACCAAAAGTGGTGGCTACAGTGCCTTTAGATTTAAGCAACTGGCACAAATTTTACAGCCAACATTAATTCTCTGGGGCGACTCAGATAAAATCTTAGGCACTACAGATGCTAAAAGATTTAAACGGGCAATTCCTCACAGTAAACTTATTTGGATACAAGACTCAGGTCATATCCCCCATTTAGAGCAACCACAAGTTACGGCTAAACGCATTCTAGAATTTCGAGAGGAATCATAAAAGCATAAAAATAGAGTGAAAGGAACTCAATAAACATATCCTTTCACTCCAAAATCTTGATTAATTGCCTGCTAACAAACCAAAATAAACGATCGCCTAAACGTTAACTTTTTCCTTTGACCAAACACCGTTTTGGTCTTCATCAAAACGCTGATGTACTGCTTGCCAAGCAGCTTGTTCAGCATTAAACTCATCACTGGTTTCATTCAATACAGCATTGTAACGCTCAATGAATACTTGTTGAGCTTGTGCAGACAAATGCGAACGTACTTCAGGAGATAAATCCTCTGCACTGTTACATGGCCCAGGACAAGGATGAGCTAATGTTTTATCGATTGTGTTAATTTCTTCAGCACCAGCACTTTCTAAAAGCAATTGAAATTCGCCAGCGCGATCGCTGGGGATTTCTGCCATTAATAAAAATTCGCCAGCTTCTAAGCGAGTTTGGTAGATTGTAGCTTTATCTTCTGGCATTCCCCAAGCGGTGAGAACTGAGACTAAACCAGCACCAGCACTACCGGCGATCGCACCACTTGCAGCCCCCAACAGTAATGCACTAATTGGCCCAGCAGCCACAATTGGGCCAACAAAGGGAATGAACAGTACACCTACACCTGTGAGCAAACTTAGGAAAGAGCCAAATAGAGAACCAAAAATCGCCCCTGTTCTCAAACCTCCTAAAATTACATCTCTCTTAGTAATAAAGCCTGCAATTCTAGTTTCCGACTGGAAATTTCGTCCCAGAACCGAAATATGATCTCTGGGTACACCTCTGTCTAGTAAACGTCGAATTACATCATCAACTTGCTTCTGTTCTTTAACTACCGCTGAGATAGTACGTTCTGCTTGATAGACTTCTGGCACTTGAATACTCCTGAAAATCTGCTTTTTTATAACGCACTGGCTAAAGAGGCAAATGCGGGAGATAAGTTCTTCCCGCAGCCTAGTATGTTCAGTCAGACTCTAAAATTTAGGGATAAAAGGGATAAATCTGCGTTCAACTACACACCCACAGGAGTTTTTGATCCTGTAGCTGGCTTGGTTCCATCTGGCTGCAATTCTTGTCCTTCAATAAATGAGCGCAGCATCCAAGCCATTTCTTCATGCTCTTCCATAAGTCCAGTTAAAAAGTCAGCAGTTCCTTCATCATGAAACTCTTCACTAGACTGATCTATATGCTCTCTGAGATTGCGAATAACCTGCTCATGATCTTCCACAAGGTTGGCTACCATACCTGTAGCTGTGGGAACATCACCTGAATGTTCTTTGAGGGTAGCAATTTGCAGAAATCCTTCCATTGTCCCAATAGGGTAACAACCCAAAGCACGAACCCGTTCGGCTAGTGCATCAATATTGAGAGTCAGTTTTTCGTAGTGTTCTTCCCAAAGCTGGTGCAGACTGCGAAACTGAGGGCCGACAACATCCCAATGATACTTTTTAGTTTTTACTAAAAGTAAATAGGCATCTGCTAAATCTTGATTTAACAGATTTGCCACACCTTGACGCTGTTCTTCTGTCAAACCAATGTTGATCGCACGCATTGAATTTAATTCCTAAATAGACTAAATAGACTTATTTATAAGTTCACAAAATTCAAACATCATTTACATCAACCATAGGAATGATTGCCAAAGTCGAATTATTTATGACTTAAGTTCAGATTGATTTATAACCTTGAATAGAAAAAATTAAAAAATCTATTTCATCAATAAAAATAAACACCTTGATAAAATGAATTAACCAAGGTGTTTAAATTGAGTAACTATTCTATAGAAGGGAGGAGGTATGAGGAGTATTTTTCCTAACTAGCAGTCAAAGTATTTATTTGGTAAAGAATTCTGATTCCAGGATTACTCATAATTACCAAATATTCTTACTTATATTACCTTTGGATCTGCTAAGTAGTCTCATTGATTTTTACTTCTTATTACCTGTGACTTTTTCCAACAGATTTTCAACTTCATCTTCAACGGAAGTTGCTCCTTGAGAATTGTCAGGACGCTTCATTTTGTCAATGTCAGCATCTCCTTGCACTTCGTTAAGTCCTTTATTAGATTCTTCTTGTACCTTCTTCAGTCCAGGAGGTGCAGATCTACCAATTTCATCAGTTTTCTTTTGAGTTTCTAGCAGTTGTGTTGTAGCTTCTGTCGGGTCACTTTTATAGCTTTCAATCGCAAAAGCTGGAAAAGCATTAGACACCAATATTAATGCACAGGTAAAAGCTACAATGAGAAAACGTACTGGACGCAGTAGAGATAAAACAGAAGTCATATTTTTCATTTGAATTCCTCAAAAACAACGTTAACAACACATAAGTTATATTTTTCTAGCAAAGCCAGACTGAGTCATCATCAGATAAAATGGTGGCAGAAAAAATTAATCCATGCTTTACTAGTGAGTTATTTTTAGGTAGATATTTGCCATAAATTATTGCTGTGAATCAATTTAATTATGGCTAGATAAAACTTAATATAGCCATCAATTCTGTGTAGTTTCTTCACAACAATTTTTCTAGCGAATTTCACCTAACTTATATTTACGTTGAATCATCCTACTTTGGGATCGACCTGTAGAGTGAAGTTTATCGCTTCTGAGTTAGGGAGAAAATCAACCTGTAGGTAGAGTGGCTGAATATGGGTAAATTTGGCTATTTATTGCTTTTATCTGGCGTTGGTGCAGTGTAGTCGCTAGATTGATTAGTCTGGATGACTGTATAGAGGGATTACAGCATACAGCAAATAGAAGCAGTAGGAAAGATTTATCTGATAGTGCTATTGATAAATAATTAAATAACTTTCATCAAATTAGCGATGTCTAACGACAAGCCGCTTTGCGTCTACGCAACCATTAAACTCGATTGTTTTATCCATATATCATGAAGATTTATCAACCTCATACTTGGCCTCAAACCCTAGAAGCAGCTATCACTATTCAAGAAAGTTTGAGTCAACAAGTAATTACAGAAGATCAATTAAGAGAACCTATCAGTTATGTTGCTGGTGTAGATATGGGTTTTACCGCTGATGGGACAGTTAGCCGCGCCGCTGTAGCAGTGCTGAGTTTTCCTGATTTGCAAGTTGTAGAAACAACCCTCGCACACCGTCCGACTTCATTTCCTTACATTCCAGGGTTTCTCTCCTTTCGAGAAATTCCTGCTGTACTTGATGCCTTAGAAAAGATTCAAACAGTACCAGATATTATCCTTTGTGATGGACAAGGCATTGCTCATCCCCGGAGATTTGGTATAGCCAGCCATCTTGGGGTAATTTTGGATATGCCAACTATTGGCGTGGCTAAATCACTGTTAATTGGCAAACATCAGGAATTGCCAGAAACTAGAGGTAGTTGGCAACCACTGATACATAAAGGTGAAACTATTGGTGCAGTTTTACGGACTCGCATTGGGGTTAAACCTTTGTATATTTCTAGTGGTCACAAAATTAGCTTGACTACAGCCATTGATTATGTATTGCACTGTACACCAAAATACAGACTACCAGAAACTACTCGTGTGGCTGATAAGTTAGCTTCTAATAGATAATCGGCTTAATTCAGAAAAGTTAATATTGCAGCATCAATGACAAAAAAGATACGTTGGAATAGTGTAGAAATGTATAGAATCTTGTAAAGATATAAAATATAGTCTTTTTTAGGATGCAAACACTACAAGCTCTTTCTTCAATGCAACTGTCTTTAGCCCCGAATCAATGTCAGTCTTTGAAGATTGTCGCTCTTGGAGACAGCATAGTTTACGGTTTTGGTGATCCCGAACGTGGTGGTTGGGTAGAACAACTGCGGCGATGGTGGATGTTGCCCGGTAGTGCTGGTCATGTTTTATATAATTTAGGTGTTAGAGGCGATCGCACACAACAGGTAGCCCAAAGACTAGAAGTAGAATTTCGCCATCGCGGCGAACTCCGCAACCGCGTTCCCGATTTAATTATTCTTTCCGTCGGGTTGAATGATTCAGCACGGTTAGGTCGTCCCAATGGTAAAAATTACACAGATTTTGCCGTTTTTGAGACAGATATCGCCCATTTGCTAGATTTGGCACAACAACTTTGCCCAGTTTTATTTGTGGGTATGACACCCGTAGATGAAACCAAGATGCCATTTCTGGATTGTTTTTACTTTAATCACAGCGACCAACTCCGTTACAAAGAAGCTACACGCCTAGCTTGTAACCAACGCCAAATTCCTTACTTGGATATTTTCGACCAATGGATGGGACGCGGTGAAACTTGGCTACAGCAAAGAATGAACGTCGATGGTTTACATCCCAATACATTAGGCTATCAAGCTTTGTTAGACGATGTGTTGAAATGGGATGCTTTAGCACCATATCATTCTCAACCAGAATACCAACTGAGATCATTTTAATGATTCGGTTCGGCTAAATATTGATACATTTGCCAACGTGCATCGACTAAGGATTCTGTTGGGCTAAATATTGATACATTTGCCAACGTGCATCAACTTCGGCTTGTGCTTGTTCTAACAATTGCTTGGCAATTTCTGGCTTACTCTTGGTGAGCATTTTGAAGCGATTTTCTAGATACATTGATGCTTCTACAGATTGTGTAGGAGGGCGCATATCCAATTGCAAGGGGTTCTTACCTTTTTCTCGTAATTGGGGATTGTGGCGATACAATAACCATCGTCCTGATTCTACCAATGCTTTTTGGTGATTCATCCCGGTGGTCATGTTGATGCCGTGAGCAATGCAATGGCTGTAGGCAATAATTAATGATGGCCCGTCGTAAGCTTCGGCTTCTAAAAAGGCTTTGAGGGTATGTTCATCTCTTGCACCTAAAGCTACACTGGCTACGTAGGCATTGCCATAGTTCATAGCCATTAAGCCTAAGTCTTTTTTTGGTGCTGGCTTACCACTGGCGGCAAATTTCGCTACGGCTGCTTTGGGGGTGGCTTTGGAAGATTGTCCGCCTGTATTAGAATATACTTCTGTATCCATCACCAAAATATTGACGTTGCGACCACTGGCTAACACATGGTCAATACCACCAAAGTCAATATCATAAGCCCAACCATCACCGCCGATAATCCAGACGCTTTTTTTAACTAAATAATCAGCGAGGGATTTGAGAATTTTGGTTTTAGATATTAAATTAGCGTCTATTTCAGAAGTGAGAATTTTATCTAATTTTTCTTTTAATAATGCTACTCTTTCCCGTTGTTCCCAAATATCGGCTTCGTTTTTTTGTTCTGCTTTGAGGATGGAATGAACAAGATTATCACCTAATTCACTGCCTAATTGTTGTAATAATTCGGTGGCAAATTCTGCTTGTTTATCTATAGATAAGCGATAACCAAAACCAAATTCGGCGTTATCTTCAAATAAACTATTTGACCAAGCCGGGCCGCGTCCTTGGGCGTTGGTAGTCCAAGGTGTGGTGGGTAAGTTCCCGCCGTAGATGGAAGAACAGCCAGTGGCGTTGGCAATGACTGCGCGATCGCCAAACAATTGGGTTAATAATTTTAAATAAGGTGTCTCACCACAACCAGCGCAAGCACCAGAAAATTCAAATAAGGGTTCTTGTAATTGTTGTTGACGAATTTGGGTTAATTTTAAATTTCTGCGGTCAGGATTGGGTAATCTTAAAAAGAAATCCCAGTTTTTCTTTTCTTGTTCTGTTAAAGGTAGTTGCTGCGCCATATTAATGGCTTTTTTAGTCGGTTCAGATTTATTTTTGGCCGGGCAAATATCTACACAAATAGCGCAACCTGTACAATCTTCTGGGGCAACTTGAATAGTAAATTTTTGATGATTAAAGTCTTTATCTTTGGCATTTACCGACTTAAAAGCTTGTGGTGCATTAGCTAATTCACTTTCTGCATAAGCTTTTGCACGAATAGCACTGTGCGGACAAACCATCACACATTTATTGCACTGTACGCAGATATCCGGTTCCCAAACGGGAATTTCTTGGGCGACGTTGCGTTTTTCCCATTTGGCTGTTCCTGTGGGGAAGGTTCCATCTGCGGGTAAGGCGCTGACAGGTAAATCATCACCTTGCCAAACCATGATTTTACCAAGGACTTCTTGAATAAATTCGGGCGCAGTTACAGGTAAGGAAGTTGTAGAGAATAATTCCTCATCTAGCCATTTACTTTGTTCGGTGGTGGGGACTTGGACTTGATGCAGATTATCCAGTGTCATATCCACCGCTTGCATATTCATACGGACGATATCTGCACCTTTCTTACTGTATGTTTTTTCGATCGCCTTTTTAATTTTGGCGATCGCTTCTGCTTGTGGTAATACCCCAGCTAAAGCAAAGAAGCATACTTGCATAATTGTATTGATGCGTCCCCCCATTCCACTGTCGCGAGCGACTTGGTTGGCGTTAATTACAAACAATTTCAGATGCTTATCTAAAATTTGCTGTCGCACTTTTGGCGGGAGATTTCGCCAAACAGTATCCTGATCAAAGGGACTATTTAATAAAATTGTCGCCCCAGTTGCCGCCGCTTGCAGCACATCTATTTTTTCTAGAAAGACCCAGTGGTGACAGCCAATAAAGTTAGCTTTGTCTATGAGGTAGGTAGAATGAATGGGTTGCGGCCCGAACCGCAGGTGAGAAACGGTAATCGAGCCGGATTTTTTGGAGTCGTAGACGAAATAACCTTGGGCGTAGTTATCGGTTCCCTCACCGATAATTTTGATGGAGTTTTTATTCGCCCCTACCGTACCATCTGAACCCAACCCATAGAACATCGCTCGGACGACGTTATCGGGTTCAATAGAAAAGTTGGGGTCAAAGTTGAGAGAAGTGTGGGTAACGTCGTCGTGAATACCCACAGTGAAATGATTTTTTGGTGTCGGTTGCGCGAGGTTGTCGAAGACGGCCTTCACCATCGCCGGAGTAAACTCCTTGGAGGAAAGGCCGTAACGTCCACCAACAATTACAGATGGAAGTTTATCTCTACCACTACCACGCGCAGCAACAGTTACAGATGGAACTTTGTCTCTACCACTACCACGCGCAGCAACAGTCACAGATGGAACTTTGTCTCTACCACTACCACGTTCAGCACGGATTTCGTGGATAGCTGCGACCACATCGAGATATAGTGGTTCGCCGGCGCTACCTGCTTCTTTGGTGCGGTCTAAAACCGCGATCGCTTGTACAGTTTCTGGTAACATATCAACAAACCTTTGGACATCAAAGGGACGGTAGAGGCGCACTTTCACCACGCCTACTTTTTCCCCACGGGCGTTGAGATAATCCACTGTTTCATGGACGGTTTCACAACCAGAACCCATGATGACAATTACCCGTTCTGCATCTTCCGCACCGTGATATTCAAAAATGCGGTAGTATCTACCTGTGCGATCGCCAAATTGATCCATAACGTCCTGCACAATCTCTGGACAGGCGTTGTAGTAAGAGTTAGCGCCTTCCCGCGATTGGAAGTAAACATCAGGGTTTTGGGCTGTACCGCGTAACACAGGGCGGTCTGGGGTTAAAGCACGGGCGCGGTGTTCTAAAATTAATTCATCGGGAATGAGCGATTTAATCTCGTCATCCGCCAGTAATTTCACCTTCTGCACTTCATGAGAGGTGCGGAACCCATCAAAAAAGTGCATAAACGAAACTCTCGATTTGAGAGTAGCTGCATGGGCGATGAGGGCTAAGTCGTGACTTTCTTGCACTGAAGCGGAACACAACAAAGCAAAGCCAGTCGCCCGCGCCGCCATCACATCACTATGATCGCCGAAAATTGATAAAGCGTGAGTAGCCAAAGATCGTGCAGCCACATGAACAACTGTGCTAGTGAGTTCCCCAGCAATTTTGTAGAGGTTGGGAATCATCAACAATAGCCCTTGAGAAGCCGTAAAAGTCGTACTCAGAGAACCTGTTTGTAGCGCCCCATGAACTGCACCAGCCGCACCACCTTCACTTTGCATCTGTACAACGCTGGGAACCGTACCCCAAAGATTAGGGCGGCTTTCCGCTGACCAAGCATCTGCCCACTCGCCCATTGCCGAAGAGGGGGTGATAGGATAAATAGCAATTACTTCATTTAATTTGTAAGCAACACGGGCTACAGCTTCATTCCCGTCGATGGTTGCAAAGGTTTGACTCATAATTGTAGTCCTAGCCTTTAAACGGCACTATCAGACAGCGTTGTGATACTAATTAGAAATAGTTAAAGCCTAGAAGTTGGTGTTTCATGTTAGCTGCATCTAACTGGAAAATCCAATATATGTAGGTAGGATTATCCCTGGTTAGGATAATATTTGATTGACCACTTGCGGGCTTTGGATTTGACTCTAAATAGTGATTATAAGCTTTAGTATCTCATCCGAAATACTTTATTTATTTATATCTATTAACGATGTACTCAAGCGCCAAAACAATATCTGGCAAAGGTTTTTAAACGAGTACTTCTCATTCGTGGGGGTACAGGTTCGGGATTTGATTTCTAATGTAAAATCAGCTTTATTTTATTGTTTAATCTATTCTAAAATTTTAGCTGATTATATTTAAAAGCACAAAATTAAATTTTTAAATATGCCTTAATCTATGAATTAAACAATAATGATTATTACCTAATATTTTTCGTTTGTGGCTGAGGCGACATTACAGATGGGCGCGGCGTAACATGATTTCGGAAAAATAGTAAAGGAATACTCAGCAAGCCTAAAATCATCACAATTGTGGTGATAAACCAAACAGGTAAACGATTGGGTTGATAATCTCCCCGTTCAATTTGCCAGAACACCTGATTATATCGCCAAGCAGCTAAAGCGATCGCACCTACTCCCACAATCACCAAAGCAACTCCTAAATTTTCCGAGTTAAATAGCGGATGTACTGTTGGTTCTTGTTGCGTAATTGCCGTATTTAATTGGCGTAAAAATAGACCAAACCTTGCAATGGCAAAACCAAAACCAATTAAAGCGATGGAAGTTCTCAACCAAGCTAAAAAAGTTCTTTCATTGGCTTGATGTTCCCGTTGACGGTCTATTTTATTCATGAGTAAAGTTAATCTATAACTCCTGATACTCTCCGCGACTCTGCGCGACGGACACTTTGCTCAAGTCGGGAAACCCGCCCACGCAAGTGTCCTCCTCTGCGTGAGGTAATATTATATGACGTAATTGCGATCGCCCCGATAAACGCCACCAAATTGCCAAAGTTGGTTTTGCTGTAAAATCACGATGGACAGCGTAACGCAACCAACAGAATTTCAAGCAAATTCCAGGTTGATATGCTAACAACCAAGTTTGTTCATACCTGACTAAATCACCTATCCAAGCAGGTTCTAAATTTTCATTTTGCGCCACCTTAATCATAAAGTTAGCAAAAGCGATCGCATCATCCCGATGTTTTTTAATTCCCGTAGGTAAATAAGTCTCTGCATATCGCCAAAACAAGGTATTAAAATTTTTCCCCAACGCCTTAGCAGTACGAGGTAATAATTCCCTTATTTCCCCTAACCGCTTCCACTTGAGAGAATTGGCAAATATATTGACTTCCTGTGATGAAACTTCTGCTAACTGCTGCACTTCATCATCACTCAAGCCAAACTCCACACCCACAGCTTGCGGGTTGGCAAAAAAACGCTCTCGAAATTCAGTATTGGTGTAAAGCTGGGCTAAAACTTGCTGAGTTTCTGCTAACCCCATCTCTGATGACTCCTACCAATTTCTCGTGCTGTTTGCAATTCTTGGGCTATTTCTGTGAACGGGGGTAAATTTTCATCCCGTTCTAACACTATCCCTTTCACCGGAATACGGCCTACAACTTCCTCCATTATTTGCCAGACTTCGGTTGGTGTGGACTGGGAATGACTATCAATTAATACACCATCATGCCAATGTCCACCAACGAAATGTAACTGTACAACACGTTCCCAAGGTAAATCATTGAGAAAATCATGCACATCATAACCATAATTCACCGCATTGGTATGTAAATTTGTCACATCCAACAGCAACCCACAGTCAGCACGTTCTACCACTTCTGCCAAAAATTGGGCTTCGGTCATCTCTGCACCAGGAAGTTTTACCATATAGGTAATATTTTCCAAAATTAACGGCACATCAACAAAGCGCCGCACTTCGGCAATATTGCGACAGAGTATATCTACCGCCTCTTTGGTGTAAGGTAAGGGTGACAAATGCCCTATATCCACACCGCCAGCTTTGGTAAAACAAATATGTTCACTCCACCAAGGCGGGTTAAGTTGTTTAATTAAGGTTGCAAGTTTGCGTAAATAATCTGTATCTAAACCTTCCGCACTACCCAGCGACAAATTAATGGCGTGGGGAATTATCGGGAAATGTGCAGCCAGTATTTCTAACTCTTGTTGTTTTTGTACAGGTGCATCAAGATAATGTTCGGCCACAATTTCCAGAAAGTCCACTTGTTGACGGTTGAGAAACAAATCACTTTTGAATGGTTCTCGAAAACCCAGTCCGACACCTAAACTAGGGAGATGAGATAACATCATTTTTTAGTCTCCACCACAACCGCCACAACCCCCACAACCACCGCCACCGCAGGAACCGCTACAACCGCCGCCACTACATCCCCCTCCGCCACAGCCGCCAGAACTACTATTTTGACTACTGGTAGTAGTTCTCACGGGTACAAAAATATTTTGATATCTGTCGTAACGAGTTCCTGCAAGTAAATCAAAACCGTAGAGTGCTACAGCCAAGTTATATTCAAACGCAGAAGGAATGCCAATTTCTACTTTTTGTTTTAACTGTGCGAAAGTTGCTTCCGGGATATCAGCTTGAATTTTTTGTTTTAATTGCTTAAATGTTGCTTCCAGTTGTTTCAGGTACTCTACCCCTAGTAGACTTCTATGTTGAGTTATCTGACAGGCATTCTGAAGAAAGTAAAACGAGAATATTCCCATC
Organism: Nostoc cycadae WK-1; assembly: GCF_002897135.1. Taxonomy (NCBI): domain Bacteria; kingdom Bacillati; phylum Cyanobacteriota; class Cyanophyceae; order Nostocales; family Nostocaceae; genus Nostoc; species Nostoc cycadae. The sequence goes on from NZ_DF978430.1 coordinate 132,228, forward strand.
AGCACGAGATAACCCATATTATTGCGACTATGTAACGAAGCTATTACCAACTTAAAGCCGCCCAAACCGACAATGATAGAAGCCCCTATCCATTTGATTAACTCTGTTCTAGCTTTCAGGTTGTCAGAAGTTAGCAGTTGTTCATTTAGGAGTTGCTGCTGATAAACTGTGCAGTGCGGCTGCAATTGTCTAGCTAATAACCACCCAGATGTTCTTGGTGTTGTCGGTGTAGCAAACCAATCAAATGCTTCACGCTGTATTGTTGTTAGCAAAGAGATATCAGGATGATTTTCCGCTTGCTGGATAGACTCTTCCGTGATTTGTAAATAACCGCGCTGTGACAAGTCCATCACTGCTACTTTAGCGACTCCTATTTCTTGAGAACGCAGGTAAGCAATTTTGTAAGGATCTGGTTCAAGAGGAATTAACGGTAAAGATTGATTTTTTGTGGGATCTAGGACTAGCCAACTACTAACTAGCACTGTGATAGTCACAATAGCACCATAGAAAAGCAGAAAATCAGGATCAGGCATATCTGGTACTATTGTTGCGATCGCCACTACTAAACCTATCGCCACTGAAATAATCAGTAACTTGAGTATTACCGATTTTGTAATTGTGCTTGGTACAGGTTTATCTAACATTCTTTCAGTCTCAATTCTTCAGACAGCCTGTTGTATGACATTTGTCGTCCAAGTCTTGATGACATTCTCTCTAGTCTCCACCGCCACAACCACCACAACCCCCACCACAAGAACTACCGCAGGAACTACCACTGCTGCATGAACTGTCGCCAGAACTACCACTGCTGCATGAACTACTACTGTACGAACTACATCCAGAACTACCACTGCTGCATGAACTACCACCAGAACTACTACCACTTGAACGATTAGATGATCTGCTAGTGGTGCGGCTACTTATTCTGTAAGAATAAGTAGGTGGAAAGAATGCTTTGTAATAGGAATCGTAGGAAGTACCAGCAAGAGCCTCTACACCAAAGATTGCTATTAACAGGTTGTAGTCAAATAGAGAAGGAATATGATATCTAGCTTTTTTTATGAGTTGCGCGAAGGTTGTTTGAAGTTGTTGTAAATACCTTTTTCCCAGATGACTTAGGGGCGAATGGTGCTTGCTCACAAACCACAGCAGATAGATAATAGAACATACACCCATAACTATCAAAAAACTAACGTTATAGCGTCCTTTATCCAGAGCTATTAGCAATTTATAACCGCCTAAGCTCAAAATAAGCATTGCCCCAATTAAGCCAACTTTAACGTTCCATATTTGCCATTTGCCTGCATACAGCAATTGTTCATCATTCAATTGTTCTTGATAAGCAATGCAGAATGACTGTACACACTGGGTAGCCAGCAAAAGGGATGTTTTAGCTGTAGCAGGTTCCGAAAACTTTTCCAATACTTGCTGTTCTATTGGCTCTAAATTTGATGTGTCGGGATGGCTGGGTATTTTGCTAATAGTCTGTCCGCTAACTTGCAAATAACCTTGCTGAATCAAGTTGAATAATACTAAATGAGTAATTCCTGTTGCTTGAGAACGCAAGTAAGCGATTTTGTAAGGATCTGGTTCCGCCGGAATTAGCGGTAAAGGCTGATTTTTTGTCGGATCCTGGACTAACCGCCCACACAGTAACAAAGTTACGATAATAACAACACCATACAATAACAGAAAGTTCGGCCCATACATATCTGCAACGGGATTATGCAGTAATGTATCCATTACTTTTACTCCTTATAAGGAAATTCCTAAATTTAGGAAAAATTAATTGTCAAAATCTTGGCAGCGGTTTTTCAATACATCTCGCTTTTTCAACTCTGCAATGTATTATATCACACTCAGTTTTAGCCACCACCACTGCCAATTCTCAATTTAGTACCACATCTTTTACAAAAAGCTGCATCCATATCATGAAAAGCTAAACCACAGCCGGAACACACAGTTTCTACCTGATTAGCATTTTTTACCAAACGCTTAATTAAATCTCCCACTTGCCAAGGAATTAAGCCTACACCTGTTAAAATCATCAATACAGTTAACAAACGACCGACTTCAGAAATTGGTGCGATATCCCCAAATCCGACAGTCGTCATGGTCACAACCGAGAAATAAAACGCATCCAAAAATGTAGTGTAGAGTGGATTTACTGGATGTTCAACTTGATAAATTAACCCCGAATAAACAAAAATAATGGCAAATAATGTAAATAATATCCGCGCGAAAATTAGCCCATCTTCTGTACTGATGCTGGCGAATAAAAACTTTTGATCGATAAATCTAATTAATCGTAAAATACGAAACCATCTTAATAGGCGAATAAAACTGATATCTACTGCGCCGAGAAAAAAGGGCAATATCGCCATTAAATCAATAATTGCATAAAAGCTAAAAATATACTTAAGTTTGTTTTCAGCACTCCAGAAACGAATTATGTATTCTACTGCAAAAATTACAAGGATAGCAGTATCAATTAAATCTAGCAAAAACCTAATATTATAAGGAATATTATAAGTTTGAGCCACAAAAATTCCTGACGAAATTAGCACTAAAGCGGCAATTGTCAGATTGATAATTTTACCTGTAGGTGTTTCCAAGTCTGTTAGATAAAATTCTGTTTTTTCTCTACTTAACAACATATTTTTTCGACCTTTCGAGTCTGTACTTGCATCTCATAAATCATGAGATATGATTGAGCATGATTTTTCCCTGATAATAACGAAAATGAACCAAGAATATTTTATGCGGTTAGCTTTAGAAGCAGCAAAAAAAGGTGATTGGCCTTATGGTGCTGTGGTTGTCAAGGATGACGAAGTTGTTGAGGTAGCATATAATACTGTGCAGCGAAATAATGATCCATCTGCCCATGCAGAAATGAATGTTATTCGCAGTTTAACAAATAAACTAAAAAACCCTTCTTTAGAGGGTTACACCATATATACGACTTGCGAACCTTGTCCTATGTGTGCGACAGCTTGTATTTGGGCTGGGATATCCGAAATTGTTTATGGGGTTTCCATTCAAGATTTAATTAGGCTAAATCAGTCACAAATTCATGTTTTTTGTGATGATATTATCGCCAAGTCTTTTAGAAACATTAAAGTAACAAAAGGCATTTTAAAAGATGAATGCTTGGCTTTATTTATGGAAAATTAGCTATTTTAAGATTTTTGGGTATTAAATGTAACCGATAGTTGTTTGGCTGGCTTGACTGGATTAATCAGACTCATTTAAATAAGCTAAAAATGTATTTGCAATAATAGCCGCCTGAGTGCGATCGCGCAAACTTAAGCGATTTAAAATATTAGTAACATGATTCTTGACTGTACCTTCAGAAATATATAATTCCTGGGCAATTTCGCGGTTACTCGCACCTGTCGCAATTAATTTTAAAACTTCTTTTTCTCTGGGTGTCAGTTCAGTTAAACTAGGCGGCACAGGTTCTGATGGAGTTTGCCCACCACGAGGAAATTGATTCAATAGTTTTTTCACTATTCCTGGGCCTAGTTGAGTATAACCTTTGTGAACGGCGCGAATTGCCGCAGCTAATTCTTCTGAAGGTGTATCTTTGAGTAAATAACCCATTGCACCATGTTGTAATGCGGCGGAAACATATTCATCATCGTCAAAAGTTGTGAGTACTAAAATTTTGATGTTACCAAAATTTTGATGAATTTCTTGTGTAGCTGCAACTCCATCCATAATAGGCATTCTAATATCCATTAGCACTACATCTGGCTGTAATTTTGCTACCAAGTCTACAGCTACCGCACCATTTTCTGCTTCGCCCACAATTTCTAAATCTGGTTCCAATTTTAATAATTCTTTGAGACCTTGACGAATTAAATTTTGGTCATCTACCAGCAAAACTCTAATCATACTCTGCAACTTTATAAAGGAATATCAACTATAATTTGACAGCCAGAATTGGGAGTAGTGTTAATCTTAAATTCACCACCCAATGCTAAAGTGCGATCGCGCATACTATGTAAGCCAAAACCAGTAGTATTTTGCTGAATATCAAAACCTATGCCATTATCTTGAACCATTAAACGTAAGCTTTTTTTCGTACTAGTCAGTGCTAAGATCACTTCTGTAGCTTTTGCATATTTAGAAATATTTGTCAATGATTCTTGAATAATGCGATAAAGGGCAATATTAATTTCTGGAGGTGGGGAATAATCCAGGTTAATAAAACAACGTGGGCTAACGCCATTAGCTCGATGAAAATCTTCTAAAAGTACAGAGATAGCCTGCTCTAAAGTTTTTTCCTGCAAGGGATTAACCCGTATTGTTGAAACCGACTGGCGTACATCTTTTAAAGCTTTAGAACCAAGTTCTTTAGCTCTGGATAAAAATGTTTGAGCTTTCTCTGGATTAGACTGCCACAATTTTAAAGCAGTTTCTAATTGTAAATTTAATGCTGTTAAAGAATGTCCTAAAGAATCATGAATTTCACGGGCAATGCGAGTTCGTTCTTCTAGAGTAGCTTGATTTTCAATTCGTAAAGCATATCGGCGCAGTTTTTCATTAGCGATCGCTAGGTGTTCTCGACTTTGCCGTTCTGATAATACAGTATTCATTAATAATAAAACAAAAATTAAACTTAATCCAAATAACAGAGCCGTGTTGAAAGTAATAAACCGAAAACGCTCTTGCGCTTGTGGGGGTAAAGCACGAGGTAAACGAGCATTCAAAGTCATTAAAAATAAAGAGAAAGACAAACCTGTGACAACTAAGCGTCCAGGTAACTGAAAAATTAAACAACTGCGAGTGACTAAAATTAGGTAAATAAACGGGAACAATCGCGCAACTCTTCCGCCAAACATCCCCGTAATAAATAGTAAAATAATTTCAATAGCTGTGTAAATTATTTTATAGATAGGTTTACCTGTAGGTAATCTTAAACCCATAAACCCAAAGATAATTAAACAGCCAATAGTAAGTTCAGGGAACTGATTAGCAAATCGCGGCGAAGGATCAGGAAAAGTTGATGTAGAAATAGCCAGAGTTAGCAATATCCATTCTAGATACAGTAAAAACCGAAAAGGATGATTGTTAATTTGAATAGGTTGATTCATATTATTTGATATTTGTGATCAAAAACTTGGGTTAATAGTGATAATAGTGAGTATTAGTTCATCATTACAGCTTGATTGAGAGTTGTACTAGAAAATGTACATATATAGATAATTTTGCATTCTGTTGTAACTATAATTTACAAGTTATTGTTACTCAAATAACACAAAAAGAAAGTATGACTAAAGTCATGGGTGTAACCATGACTTTCTCCTCATGTGATGAGTAAGAGTAAATTCCTATGATGATGACATCCTCAGAAGGAAAATAAAACAAGGTAACAAATGAAACTGAAGTCATTATCATTAATTGCTGGTGCGATCGCTCTTACTCTGTCTGCAACATCCTTCGCTGTTAAAGCTCAAGCCTTATCTCATTCACCTCTATTAGTTGCTCAAGCTCAAAAAGAAGGACAATGGCAAGGTAAAAAAGGCCCTTGGGCAGAATTAGGTCTGTCCGATGCCCAAAAGACCCAAATTCAGCAAATTCAACGCAATACCCGCAGTCAAATGGAAAATGTTCTTACACAAGAACAAAAAGATAAATTAAAAGCAGCCTTTGAAGCACGTCGCGCTCAAAGACAAGCTAATCAAGGTCAATCACGGCAACCTGGACAGCGTGCAGGCCGTCGAGGTGGTAAGGGTTTTGCTGAGTTGAATTTAACTGAAGCACAAAAAACTCAAATGCGGCAAATACGTGAGTCTTCTAAACAACAAATTGAAGCAGTTTTAACTCCAGAACAACGGACAAAACTTCAGCAATTACGTCAAAATGGCAAACAGCGCCGTCAACAACGCCAACAACCCAATAGCTAATTCTGCTACCCCAGCATTGAAGTTCAGAGCAAAAACTATCACTAGTTAGAAGGTTATGTTTATGAACCGCTTTGCATACATTGTTCTATGTGCGACTGCTATTTTTTTACCTACCGTAGCTTCTGCTGGGGAAATTCATCACCGCGAAGTGAATCAACAACAACGCATCTATCACGGTGTTAAAAACGGCTCAATTAATAGAGCAGAATTACGGCAATTAGAACGGCGTGAAGCGTCTTTGGAAGCTGAAAGAAGACGGGATATTCGTAGTGATGGACATCTAACTCCTCAAGAAAGAAGACAACTCAATCGCCGCGAAAATCGTCTCTCTCGTACCATCTACCGAGATAAGCACGACTAGTTATTTAAGTAGGGTGGGAATTAACCCACCCCACACAATCCTTAATCTCAAAATTATGCAACCTGATATTGCTTCCTCAAAATCTCATCCCCCCATCCAAAAATTTTTAGATAAACTCGATCGCGTTGCTGAAGCACGCGGCAAAAATGTACCACAAATTGTGTATGTAGAAAAATTGCGATCGCTCCCTGTCGGCACTTTTGGTCAAGCTTGGGTTGATTTTCTCGATACACACAACCTCAAACCCTTCACGACAGGTCTTCGCCGCAAACAACTCCACGATGGTGTTCATGTTCTGACAGGTTATGGTGCAGACCCCATTGGTGAAGCAGAAGTACAAGCATTTTTATTAGGTGCAAAATTTGGATTGTTTAATCTTGTTATAGGATTAGGTCTATTAAGGGTTATTTATAAAAATCTCAATTCTCGTCAAGAATTTACATGGAAAAGATTATGGCAAGCATATCAGCGTGGTAATCACTCCAACTTTGACCCCGATACTTGGCAGCCTGAATTAGTTTGGCACTTACCCCTAACTGAAGTGCAATCAATATTTTCTATAGACAAATAAATCTTTTAACTTTTAACTTAATTTAGGCTTCCTTGCAGAAGATGGCGGGAGGGGATAAGTTCCATCTCCTTTCGCATTCCTAATTTTTTCCCAACTATATTTACTCTACCCCAACAAAATTGGCAACCCCTTTAGGATAAAGTTAGGAGTTAATTCAAACTTCTAGCTTTTTTTATATGTCCAAAGAATTCGCTATTGGTAGTAAAGTCCGGGTTGTGGCGCTACCACCTTACGTCAAAACAGCCGACCCTATGCCGATGTTACGTCCCCCAGATGTAATCAATCTTGGCGAAGAAGGTATTGTCCTTGACCGTCGTCCTGGCGGTTATTGGGGTATCCGCTTTACTAGAGGAGCTTTTCTTCTCGATAGCCAATACATTGAAAGCACAGATATTCCTAGTGAATCTGACCAAGGTGACAATAACAGTAACCAAGAATTATAAACTTATGTAAAGTTGTAATTTTGGTCTAAACCATGATTTCTCGGCGCAATTTTTTGAATATATTATTTGCCAGCTGTTTTGCCCTCATCAGCTGGTTAAACTTTTCCCCGACGGCTCAGGCGCTTGGTGGTAAATTACCAACAGTGAATCAACCTGCACCAGAGTTTACTTTACCTACCAACACAGGCGACGGCCAAATCTCTCTTACCGATTTGCGCGGAAAGTGGGTAGTACTATATTTTTATCCCAAAGACTTTACAGCAGGTTGCACTATCGAAGCACGGCGTTTTCAGCAAGACTTACCCAAATATTTAGCAAAAAATACTCAAATAATTGGTGTCAGTGCTGATGATATCGATTCTCACGCCGAATTTTGTGATTCCGAGGGATTAAAATTTCCTCTATTAGCTGATACAACTGGCGCAGTCAGCAAAACTTATGGTTCTTGGATTGGTTTTGTCTCTATGCGCCACAGCTTTATCATCGACCCAGAAGGTATTTTGCGCGAGACTTTTGTCAAAGTTAACCCATCTGTTCATAGTCAAGAAGTGTTAGCAAGATTAGAAAAATTACAATCCTCCGCTTCCTAGACTTTATATATCTGTCTTGGTGGTGAAATTGAACCCATCAAGACATAGACACTAAAGATATTTGCGCGGCTTCCACTGATTAGTTAGGCTATTTGTATCCTCTTTTTTCTATAGCCTGCTATGGATTTTGAAGGCGAAGCTACCGCCACGACGGCTACAAAAAACACAGAATTTACTCAATCAGTAACGGCTCGTAAACCATTAGAATTGTTACGAGATACCGAAGCGTTACTACGTCGGCCTACAGTAACAACATTAGTGCCAATTTTGCCCCCAAAATTGAGTAACAGAATGCAAGAAGTCTCAACTGTTGCCGAAACATCGTTGCAAAAATTGGCAGAAATTGACCTAGAACAAATTAGTGACTGGGAATTACAGCCTATACGTCTACGCGTAGGTTTAAGCTTTGTAGGTTTTGGCGCACTAATGATACTGGTGCTGCTACTGTATTTGAATACACTGCATCCAGAACTGAGTACAGTTGGGCAGATTCGCCAATACTGGTACCAATATGTTTGGTTTGTTTGCTTGGGGATAGCCGGGATGTTTGTGATTGGTCGAGAAACTATGCGACCCACTATCAGGCCAAAAAAGCTCAAAAAGCGATAACATAAGCGATGTTTTATAGCAATTAAACTCAGATGGGTAATGCTTAAAATTCAGTCAAAATTTTATTTTGCATCTGTGAATATTGCCCATCCTACACACCATAAATACTTGATATTTCAAACTTCATACTTTATATGAATCACGATGCTTTTATTGTGCCACCTGCTGCCAAGATTTCTCTCCTCAACAATTATGACCCGGCTTATACAGCTAATTATCATGACAGAAATGATGCAGCACTCAAATTAAAATCAGACATAGAAAGATTAGCCAAATATCAAGATACTCTTTATGCTCAAAATAGCTATGCTTTACTAATTATCTTTCAAGCAATGGATGCGGCTGGCAAAGATAGTACCATTAAACATGTGATGTCTGGGATTAATCCCCAAGGCTGCCAAGTCTTTAGTTTCAAATCTCCTAGTCATGAAGAATTAGACCATGACTACCTGTGGCGCACAATGAAGGCTTTGCCAGAAAGAGGTAGGATTGGCATATTTAATCGCTCTTACTATGAAGAAGTTTTAGTAGTGCGGGTTCATCCAGAAATTCTCCAAAAACAGCAACTTCCTCATTTGCCAAAAGGCAATAAAATCTGGCAACAGCGATTTGAGGAAATAAATAATTTTGAAAAATATTTAGTAGATAATGGCATTATTGTTTTAAAGTTTTTTCTTAACGTCTCAAAATCTGAACAGAAAAAAAGATTTTTAGCGAGAATTGATGCTCCAGAAAAAAATTGGAAATTTTCGGCTAATGATGTTCGAGAAAGGGCTTTTTGGTCAGATTATATGGCTGCTTACGAAGAGGTTTTTCAGCACACTAGCACCAAACATGCACCTTGGTATATTATTCCTGCCGATCGCAAATGGTTTATGCGTATGGTAGTGGCTGATATTATCTGTTCTAAATTAGAGTCGCTGAAGTTAAAATATCCTACCGTCAGCGAAGAAGATAAGCAGCAACTTTTGCAAGCAAAGTATGCCTTAGAGCAGGAAGAATAGCTCATCATTGTATCAATTTAATCAATCTATATAAACTTTTCTAAATCTGCTCTACCTAGAGGCTGATCACAACTTTATGCAAATATGTCATTCTGGGCAAAGTGTAGATATTGAGAATTTGTCTACGTCGCACTAGATTAAAAGCCAAATTAATTAGATATGTTGATGAATATGAATTAATATCCTCTATTACATAGCTTCAGCTAGGTTTTATGCTGTAGTTCGTCACAATTTTCTCAAATTCTTTTGATAATTTTAAGATAAAGTCCAAGCATTGATTGCTTGGGAATTTAATTCCTTGATCATAAACTAAGGAACCAGGTATGGACATTGCTGTTAAATACGACATTGAACTAATTAAAGACGAAGCACGTCAACTAGTTAAAAAGGGACTTATTAGTCGCCAGCGACCAATTTATGCTTTGTGCAAGTATATCCCTGAACGTGACTGGGCCATTTTTGAACTTGAACTTGAAAAAAATGAATTTTTGCTCCGAGATAGAATTATTGACCTGTTGGGTAGTGAAAATTGGGAAGAAGATGGCAGTTGATCATCCAAGTTATTAATCTTGGGAGTGATTTGGCGGGAATAAATAGGCGATCGCCGCCCAGCCAGAGATAGTTAGTAAACTCACTAAACAAGAAGCCAGTACAAAAGTAGTCATCTCAAAAATCAATTAAAACTCTAGTTTGAATATCTTCAAACTATCAATTGAGTATGACAGTAATGCGACTAGCTTGTGTCAATTCTTTGTACAATTAAAGTGCTGAGTGCTGAGTGCTGAGTGCTGAGTATAAAGCCATTTCTTTCAAAGCTTTGTAACAGCCATTAAGCTAAAGGTAGACAAAAACGAAATGTACTGCCAATTCCTAATTCGCTTTCTACCTGAATTATTCCACCTTGTAATTCAACTAAATGCCGAGAAATAGTTAAACCAATCCCAGTTCCGCCCGAATGGCGATCGCGCGATTGATCGGCTCGCCAAAAGCGCTCAAATACATGAGGTAAATCCTGTGCCGCAATACCAATCCCCGTATCAATCACAGCAATCCAAAGTTGAGATGCTTCCGGCCAAAGTTGCACAGTAATTGAGCCATTGGTAGTGTAACGAACTGCATTTCCTACCAAGTTGACTAACACTTGTTCCGTACGATCAACATCCGCTAATACCAAAGGTAATGGTGTAGGGCAATCTAAACGTAGCACTGGCCCATCTTCTAACAGTTGTTCGCTAAATCTTTCTACTAAAGACTCTAATAAAGGAACTAGATTTATCGGCTGTATTTTAATTGGTAAATAACCGGCTTCTGCCTTAGAAAGTTCTTGCAAATCATTCACTAATCTTTCTAAGCGTCTAGTTTCTCTGGCTAAACGCCGATAAACTTCCGGTGAAGGTTCTATTTCACCATCTGCTAATTGTTCCAAGTAACCGCGTACAACTGTTAGTGGTGTCCGCAGTTCATGAGTCATATCACCAATTAATTCTCGTCGCCGTGCTTCTACACCCTCTAAACTAGCAGCCATACGGTTAAAACTAGCACCCAAGCGATTTAGTTCGGGAATCTCCGACAGAGGTAGTCGTGCGTCTAACTCACCAACGGCAAACTTTTGAGTAATTTGTTCCATTTCCGTTAACCGCTGCATAATTCGTTTAGACACCCAGTAGCTCAATCCTCCCGCCGCTGTAGTACCAACAATAACTGACCAAATTGTGCTGCGCCGCCAAGCTGTTTCAAAGCCTTCCACTAGTTCAGTCCGGACGTTAATTAAATCTAAACCCTGGCTTTGTAGTCGCTCTAAGTGCAGTACAAAAAAACGAGGTGACGAGACTTTGCTGATAATCACAAAACTCACTACCCCCACAATCATGACTACCAAGTGGGAGAAAAACAAACGTGATGCCAAAGGCAAAGATTTCGTCCAAGGCCAACTCATTTTAAAAAGTAAAAAGTAAAAAATAATTCCCCAGAATTAGGGAATTTGAAGCAAATACTTTTTTCAGGGAGCTTATTACCCTATAAATGTTACTGCTTTTTTTGCCTTTTAGCTCTTGCGAGTTCGCCAGTTGACGACAGTTGCCTCAAGTCGGGAAACCCGCCCACGGCACTGTCTCCTTTATGCCGGGGAACCCGTCCACCGCACTGGCTCACTTTTTACTTTTGCCTTCTGTTTTGTTGATCACGCTCACGTTACAGCAGAGTCTTCAAATTTATAGCCGACTCCAACAACAGTTTTAATAAATGAGGGATTAGCTGGGTCAGGCTCAATTTTTTTCCGCAACCGCGCTACATGGGTGTCAACAACTCGCTCATCACCAAAAAAATCATCCCCCCAGAGTTTATCAATTAGCTGGGTGCGGTTCCAAACTCGCCCAGGATTACTAACAAAGGTGCTTAATAAATTAAATTCCAGGTTGGTTAAGTCTAAAATTTCTGCTTCTTGAGAATTTAACTGACGAGAAGCTGTGCGTTGTTCAACATCGACGATAAAGTTTTGCGTCCGCGTGACTTGATGTTGTCCGCCTTGGCGGAGACTACGCCGCAATAACGCCCGCACTCTCGCCACTAACTCTCTAGGGCTGAAGGGTTTAACCATGTAGTCATCAGCACCCGTAGATAAACCAATCACGCGATCGATTTCTTCACCCTTGGCCGTCAACATCAAAATATAAGGGTCTTTTGTACCAGGTTTTTGCCGAATTCTGGCACAAACCTCCAATCCATCCAACCCAGGAATCATTAAGTCTAAAATGATTAAATCAGGCGGTTGCTCCTGAAACATTCGCAAAGCGTTAACACCATCGCGGCTTATGCGACAAGAAAATCCTTCTTTTTCTAAAGACAGTTGGATTAACTGAGCAATTTCAGATTCATCCTCAACAATTAAAATATCCATCGCAATTCAAAATTTAGCGGAATACGCAGAGTTATTTCCTGGCTTGTAATTGTACTCTAAAAACCTGCGATGGAGGATGAGTAATGGAATTTACAGTTGAGAGTTAGATAGTGACCGATAGTTGTAACCCAAATGGGAATCTTTTTGAATTTCTTGTTTGATGCTATCGAGATCAAGAAAGTAATCAGCTACATCAATCAAACTATCACTGGTCATCGGTCGCAAACTCACGACTTCTACTCTTCCACCTTTGCTAGTGACAGCTTCGACAGCATAGGCTAAAGCGCCATCACCACTGACCAAAATAGCAGTATCGTAATAAGGCGCTAAAGTGATCATATCGACAGCAATTTCTACATTCAAATTAGGTTTTTTTGTAGTGTCTGTCAGCTGTGCTTCTTTGGTAACTACTCGATAACCATTTCGCCGCATCCAAAACAGAAAGCCTTGTTGTTTTTCATTCGCCCGTGGGCGTGTTGGTGTTGGTCTTGTAACATCAACTATTGTGTAAAAGAAAGCCCGTAATAACCGTGAACCAGAGGTTAAACGGCAAAGTAATTTGAGATAGTCAATTTCAATGCCTAGTTGCAATGCTGCATGAAATAGATTGACACCATCAATAAAAATTGCTACTCGCCCACGGTTTAATCCGTTGATTGTTGAACTGCTGGTTCTTGGTTCTCTATTGTGATAATTGTCGATTTTGGCAGGATTCTTCAAGACAATTTTCCCTGATGAGGGTGATTCTTGTTCCAGAGGTTTATAGGCATTTCTGGGTTTGGTAAAATTAGTGAAAGTCATTGAATCCTCGGAAATTTTAAATTTGTGAAGACTGTTGAGAAATGACCAAGAAAGCATCTGTGCTAGTTTATTTACATAGCAGCAAATTATGTGAAGCTATTTGTGATTAAGCTGTTATCTGTTTAAGTTACACATTGGCTTGCAGAGTTTGTATTGTGTTATTAGTCATTGATATTGATGAGAACAAACTGAAAAATGACTAATGAGTTTATACTTAGCAGCACTAGCTTAATACACAGGTATTGTGTTAATTTTGCAGATTCCAAAAATAAACGCCCCAGAGTTATAAACTCTGATCAGAGCGAGTTTTACGAGATATTCCCTTTGCCTACAAATATAAGGCTCTTTATCTATTCCCTCTGCATCTCAACTTACCACAGGATGCTAACACTTGCTCAAAGGCAATTTGTTTTAAGGTGAATAGCGAAAAGCGATCGCATCTATATCTTATTGTACAACTGTATGGCAAAATCCTTCAATCAAAGTAAGCTTTGTATATTGATATCAACATATATCAAGATGTAGAACTCGGCATTGACTAGAAAAATCTGCCAGAAAAATTCTCAAGTCTCTACTTAGGTTGATGGCAAGTATAATTATTTAAAATTAATGGTAATAACAATTACAGCAATATTTGAGAATATTTGCTATTTAAAGTTTATCTACTGACAACATCAGTCAAATAAGCAGTTAGCGAAATTGTCATCCCAATAACTTATCAACTTAACCTTTAATTCTTCTTAAGATGGAGTGCATTGATTGAGTAATAGAGCTAAATTTATATCTAGACTAGTCCACAAAATGTCTTTGCTCATCTCCTCCAGTGGTTATTTAACCCCGGAGGTTATTTTTTCTCATACACCATTAATTGGTAATAACAATCAATAAATGCGTTTAGTAAAACAAATTACTTTCTAGACAAAAAATTAAGAAATGCTAAGTAATATTCTCATCTTTCCTCAGCTATATGTTATTCTGGCAATAATTTGTACCTAAAACAAAATGTTAGAAAAACTACGTTTATTTTGGCATTAATTTGTTTTAGGTAGCCTGATAAAGAAAACCAAAGATTTTCTCGAACTGAGGAAAGAAAGCTGGGTTTTCTGTTGAATTCACTTTGTTTATAACACGCTAACAAACCGATAACACGATCGCGCCAGTTTTATTCCGCTTTAACTGGCGCTTTTTCTCGGTTGAAAATAGTGAAACAGGTTAATTTTGACTTTTGATCTGCAAAATTTCTAGAAGCGATCGCTCAATTGCTGCACTCACAAACTGATTACCCTGTAAGTTCATGTGAATGCTGTCATGATATAAAGCTTGAGCATTGGCAGTTTCATTAAACAGCGGTAAAAAATCTATATAGAAAATTTGCTGGGTTTTGGTAAACTCACTCAACCGTTGACGCGCTGTAATTTCGTAATCCAGGGGGCCAGGTTCGCCGAGTTCTCGCAGCAAAGGAGTCATGGCTAAGAGAAATTTGCTGTTGTGTTGACGAACTATGGCTTGAATTTGCTTAATTGCTGCGAGATTCACACCGACGCGATCGCCTGGTTCTGTTTGAAGTGCTTTGAGTTCGGGAATTGGCTGTTGTTTAGTGATATAACGCTGCCATACTTCGACTAATGCTAAAGGTGGTTTACTATCTGGATAGTTGCGATCGCGTCCTACTGGTAAAGCTGTAGGAGTATGAGCAAACAAATCGTCAGTATTAATTAATAAAACTACTACCTGCGCCTCAAAACTGCCAAATCGCTGCAAATAAGCGAGTTCGTTTCTTGGCCCCCAAGAATTAGCCGAAGCATTCAAAACTTCGACTTGGGGATATTTGTCAGCGATCGCTGATGTTAGCGAATTCATGATTAAGCTGGAGATGGTATTTTTTTGATCCGTCCACCAACCACCATTGGCGATGGAGTCTCCTAACAACAGCACTCGCAACGTCGAAGGTGCAGGAATTTTAGCGATGGAACTGCTACGCATGGAAAATTCGTTAATTTCAATGCGATTACCAAAGCGACGAGTGCTTTGATTTGGTGCTAATAAGTAACCGATCTGGGAGTCGCCAATATAAACGAGGGGATTACCAAAACCAAAAAGCGATCGCAATCCCATCTCAATCACAATTAGTAGTCCGATTACTCCCAAAATCATGAATATTACTACTTTCACTTGTTAACCCTCAGCGATAAATTATGCAAATCTACAAGTATAAAGTAATCAACTATACTATATTTTTTCAGTATGTCCTTCTGAACGCATAGATTTATCAACTCGTAGATTCACTGAAAAATCTCATTAATTAGCGCCCAACATGATTATTTCTGAATAAGTCAAATCAGGTATATAGAAGAATGCAGGAGAATAAGGTATTAATCTTCAGAATAAAGCCATATACCTAGAGATTTTCCTACCTATTTCCTGCCGTATCTTGGTTCTTTGTATAAAGTAAAATAGTACTACTAACGGCATAAGTAAATTTAGGGATGTATTTGTTGCAAAGCTTAAACAAAATAACAGAAGAAACTTAACTTGTTTTGCTAACAGAAGGACTACAATCAAAACGGACAAATTAGGACTCTAACGAAGGAGGATTAAAGGCTATGTCCGACTTAAATAGAGGAATTATGAAATTTGAGGGTGCAGACTCTCCAAAATTGGTGACTATTTCTACCGTGTTGCTTTTGGGTTCGATTGCTGGCCTAATTATTTGGGCGCTGCAAGCGGCTTATGCCCTAAATTAAGTAACAAAGTTAGAACTTACGTACAACAATTGTCTGTAGAGACTGGTTTTAGGGGTGTAAGGGTTTTGAATAACTACACCCATACTCCCCTGTAACCTTGCCCAAAGCCTTGATTTTGCGCTTTTATGCGTAAGTTCTATTCAATGGTAGAATTTTGGCCATTGACCCCGGAATTCGACTTTGAGAAAATGTCTGCACACCCTTAAAAAAACTTCAAAAAGATTTTAGACTTTGCGATTTGAGATTTTAGATGCAATATAAATCTAAAATCCAACATCAACAATGCTTGAACTTTGGGGTGCCTTAGTTATTTTAATTGCCTGCCCCTTATTAGGCGGCTTACCGCTGATAGCCTGGATTACCAACGGGTTAACAGGTAGGCGATTGTCACAAATAGGCACAAAAAACATTAGCGTCTCGGCTGCTTTTTATCATGGCGGCACATTAGTAGGGCTTTTGGCAGTATTGTCAGAAGCGTTAAAAGGAATCGCCGCCGTTTTTCTGACTCGTGCATTTTTCCCAGATGGATCACCTTGGGAAATAGTCGCCCTGATAGCCTTAGTCTTAGGTAGATTTTGGCTAGGTAAAGGTGCAGGAACCACTAATGCTGCTTGGGGATTTCTCATCCATGATCCCCTAGTGACTGTATTTGTCAGCTTTTTGGCAATCACGACATTTTTAGTATTTCGTGCCAAAAAACCAGTAAAGTACGGGGTGTTAGTTTTGTTTCCCTTACTTGTGACTATTGTGCATTCGGATGATGTATTTAGAATGCTGGCAGCGATCGCCTTAGCTGGCTTACTAGGCTGGATTTATCGGCAAATGCCTGACGATTTAGATTTACCAGCCGAAGAAGCACAGACAGATACACAAGCAACATTAGAAAAGTTACAGGGCGATCGCCCAATTTTGACTTTAGATAATGAATTAGATGGGGCGATAGTTGGGCAGAAAGCTGCTACTCTCTCGCAAATTAAGAGTTGGGGCTATCCTGTACCGAAAGGTTGGGTAATTGTTCCTGGTGCTGACCCAGAAAAGTTAATCGCCATTCTTCAGCCATCAGATTTATCGCCGTTAATTGTGCGTTCATCAGCCATTGGGGAAGACTCCGAACACGCTTCCGCCGCTGGACAGTATGAAACTGTAATCAGTGTCACCAGCAAACAGCAATTGCAAAATGCGATCGCCCAAGTGCGTGATTCTTACAACCATCCGGCTGCTGTGCAGTATCGTAGCGATCGCGGTTTACCAGAAACAGCCATGACTGTACTGGTACAACAGCAAGTGCAGAGTGTGTATTCCGGCGTGGCTTTTACTCGTGATCCCATTACCCAGCAAGGTGATGCGATTGTCATTGAAGCTTTACCTGGTAGCCCCATTCAAATCGTCTCTGGACAAGTTACACCAGAACCATATCGCGCCTTTGTTGTCGAGACAGATAATATTTCATCTATTCATATAGAAGGAACGGGACAAGTCCCTCAATCCATCCTCAAACAAGTAGCTTACCTCGCCCACCGCATCGAAAAACGTTATCACGGTATTCCCCAAGATATTGAGTGGAGTTATGACGGACAAACTTTGTGGGTGTTGCAAGCAAGGCCAATTACTACCCTATTACCAATTTGGACAAGGAAAATTGCAGCGGAAGTGATTCCCGGTGTGATTCATCCCTTAACTTGGTCAATTAATCGCCCGTTAACTTGTGGTGTGTGGGGAGATATTTTCACAATTGTTTTAGGCGATCGCGCTTCTGGGTTAGATTTTACAGATACTGCTACATTGCATTACTCTAGAGCTTATTTTAATGCCTCCCTCTTAGGAGATATTTTTCTGCGGATGGGTTTACCGCCAGAAAGTTTAGAATTTCTCACTAGAGGCGCAAAAATGAGTACCCCGCCGTTGCAGTCAACAGTGCAGAATCTGCCAGGATTAATGCAGTTGCTGAAACAAGAATTAAATTTAGACAAAGAATTTAAGCAAGACTACCGCCAATTATTTATTCCTGGGTTATCTCAATTAGCCCATGAATCAATTGAGGAAATGGAGTCGTCGGAAATCTTAGCCAGAATTGACTTTAACTTAGAATTACTGCGACGTGGTACGTATTACAGCATTTTAGCGCCCTTGAGTGCGGCAATTAGACAATCAATTTTTCGGGTAAAAGATGGGCAGATTGATAACAGTGTGACACCAGAAGTCGCCGCCTTGCGATCGCTCAGTGCTTTAGCCGCCGATGCAAGACAAGTATTACCAGAGTTTGAACCAGACAGAGTTTTTGAACAATTAGAACAAACTCCCGAAGGACAAAAAGTTCTTTACGAATTTAACGAACTGCTAGAAGATTACGGTTATTTAAGTGATGTGGGGACTAACATTGCTGTTCCCACCTGGAAAGAAGACCCCCGACCGATTCAGCAGTTATTCATCCAGTTGATTCAAGGTAATCAACCTGAAACTGGGGATGTTGACCCGATTAATCGCGCCTTATCAGGTAAACGCAAGCGTGGCTTTGTCCAAGAACGTATAGATATTAAAGGACGGGTGACAGAGGTGTATTCGCGGCTATTAGCCGAATTGCGCTGGCGATTTGTAGCGATTGAGAAAACTTGGCTAAAATCTGGGTTACTCAAAACAGCCGGAGATATTTTCTTTTTAGAAATAGCCGAAATTAGACAACTAATTGCCGAAGCTGATACACCGTTGCGAGAACGCTTACCAGAAATTATCGAATATAGGCGATCGCAATTTATAGAAGATAGCAAAATTCCCCAAGTCCCAATTTTAGTTTACGGTAATACACCACCGCACCCCCTAGCACCTTCTCCTATCTACTCTGACCAAGTATTACAAGGTATTCCCGCCAGCCACGGACAAGCAGTCGGTCGAGTCAAAGTTGTGCGGAACTTACAAGATTTACCACAAATCGACCGCGATACTATTTTGGTTGTACCTTACACTGATTCTGGCTGGGCCCCTTTGTTAGTTAGGGCTGGCGGACTAATTGCAGAAGCTGGCGGTAGATTATCTCATGGTGCAATTGTCGCCCGTGAGTATGGTATTCCTGCTGTAATGGATGTCAAAGGTGCAACTTGGCTATTGCAAGATGGTCAACGAGTCCGCATTGATGGGTCTAGGGGTATCGTAGAACTATCTAACGACTTAAGACCACAATGATTACCACTTCCCTCAATAATTTGCCGGAAGAATCCGTTTCTCACAACCCCGATATCAAAAAAAAGGTGATGTTACGCCTTGGCGATTTACCTCACCTCACTAACTTTTCTCAAGCCCGTTTTGCTCCCGGACACACCGCACCAGCACACACCCATCGAGATATGTGTGAAGTATTTTTTGTCGAAGCTGGCTCAGGGATAATTCGTGTTGACAACCAAGAATATCCTCTGCTTCCCGGAAACTGTATCGCCATAGAGCCAGGAGAAGTTCATGAAGTCATCAACAATGGCGTAACTGAACTAGTCCTTACCTACTTTGGTTTAAGAGTGGAATCAAGAGCGTAATTATTGGGTTATTGTCAAGTAATTCTACTGATATATCTGGGGGTGCTTACATCCAGAATCCAAAATGATAGTTACTCAAGAGGTATAGTCTTTTATCTATGTCATCAATTTAATATTTAGGATTGCTATAACCATAATTGGCATAAATTAGTCTTGCCCCGCTTGCCAATGAGGATTAATCAGACTTGTGAGAATATGGTCTTGCCATTTACCATTAATTAATAAATAGTCTCTAGCATATCCTTCCACGACAAATCCCAGTCGTTTTAGCACATTACCGCTACGTTGATTATGTGGCATATAATTTGCCATAATGCGATGAAAATTTAAATCATCAAATACATATTGAATTGCCTCTTTTAGTGCTTCTGTCATGTAGCCTTTACCTTGTTCATTTTCTGCCAAGCCATAACCTACATAGCAAAAATGGGCGGCTCCCCGAATAAAATTATTAAAATTAATAGTTCCGACGATGAGTTTAGGATTTTTTTTAGAAAAAATAAATAGTTTTAAAGATTGGTCATGAATGAATTCTAAAAATGTATTTTCTAGTTGATATTCCCAATACTCCTCTGTAAAAAAATCATCTACCCATTGAGGATAAAATGGAGTCAGATAAGCTTTGTTTTCCCGAAAATATTTTAATATTTGGGGAATATCTTCTTTGATGGCAATGCGTAATAGTAGGCGATCGCTAGTAATAATTGGTAATTCCGAATTCATACAAATTTGACTAAATCAACAACTTATAGCTACAGTATTTAGACTTATTGACTTTTTTATTCCATCTGTTTACGGCTGTAACTGCTGATCGAAAATAGTAAAACTGTTATAACAAGATTTCAGAAAATTAGCATTTTCTAGATTTGTACAGCAGAAATCTGCTTAAACTAGGTTTTAGTTTGTAAGTTAGCATAAATAATACATAAGTATCATAAAAGAGCGAGCGCACTGTACTAGATCGAAAATTTGGGAAATGAGGCGATCGCATTTTGATGATATTCAAGGCTTTAGTAGCAGAGGGTGAGTTGTCTGTTGAGGTAGTCAACAATCTTAGAGAGATGGTAGCGCGATCGCTATATAGAATTCCCTCGTTATACCAATTCACCAAATAATTGAGACAAATAGATTGACACAACTCAGGCGCAGACAGCAATTCCCAATCCAAAATCTAAAATGGTATTAGCAGGTTAATTCACCACCTTGCACAAAAAATATCACAAGCCACGTTTCTCAACAGGGTTCTTGAGGAAAATGGCTTGCAATTACGAGAGATTGAATAACAATCTTCAGGCTAAATTTTCGGGTTCTACACCTAAAGCTTTTAATTGTTC
Source organism: Nostoc cycadae WK-1 (assembly GCF_002897135.1). Lineage (NCBI taxonomy): Bacteria > Bacillati > Cyanobacteriota > Cyanophyceae > Nostocales > Nostocaceae > Nostoc > Nostoc cycadae. The sequence continues at coordinate 153,014 of NZ_DF978430.1, forward strand.
TGCAAGTAGCTGCATTTTGTGTTCTGTTTGGATACGTAGTTGTCGCTCAACATATAACTGTTCTTCTATTTCTTGGATACGTTCTTCTGGAGTAGGGAACCTTTGTCCTTGCTCGTCATACCAATACAACCATTCCCGTGCAATACCTTGATAAAGTCCTATTTCGCTACCAATTCCTAAATTAATTTCTGGTAGCCAAATGGGATTTCCTGACATAAGGATATATTCACCATCTATTAATTGATAAACTTCCAGATGTGGCTTTTTCTTTCGTAAGGGTTTGTAAATAACGTAGTATAAAACTCCTAATTCTTTGGCGTAAAATTCTTTTTTGGTACTGTATTCGTCATGACTGAGTTGAGAAACAACCTCTAGTGCTAAAATTGGGGGCTGTTTTTCTTCCCACATAACATAACTCAGGCGTAAGTCACCATCAATAAAGCGCTTCACTCCTACACTGAGAAATCCATCAGGAGCGATCGCCGCTTTTTTCGGGTCGTAATAGATCCCCATATTAACGCCAAAAAACCAATCCCAGCGTTCTGACCATACAAACGCCAGTGTCGCTTTCAGCAAACTGGGAATTAAATCTTGTAGTTCATTATCCACAGGTATATCCTCTGAGTCTGGTAGCTCTTCGGAAGACGGCAAACAGTGTAACGGGTTGTAGTTTAACATGACTGGTCTTAGTAGATGCTATTTCTAGAAAGATTTTAGAAAATAATGTAATTTTGATATGTGTAGATATCGCAAAGTTTTAATAATGTAAATTAATACTGCGTTTTTATGGAGAATATGACATGAAGTGCCAAAAATAATCAACGAATAACAAATGACGCATAGACACGTCAGCTACTTCCCACAGGTTAGATAATAAGTAACTTTATAACAAAATATCTCTTGGATGAATCAGATTATATATGACTCATATTTGATTTGAAGAAAAAACTCAGTACACTTTTATCCCTTCTTATCTGTTCCCTATTCCCTTCCTACGCAAATCATTTTAGTAATCAAAGCGGATTCCCATATAATAATTCTCAATAGTTAATATCTTAGCTTGAATAAAAAAGGCGAGTATAAAACCCGCCCTCAAAAACATAAATCGAACTTAACAATACTTGTCTAATTCCCAATTGTTGGCGCATTCAATGAAAGCTTTGGTGCTGCTTCTTTTTCCTGTGCCAACGTTGGTACAGAATCACGCAATCTTGCTGTCAATTGTACGGTTGTAGCGTCGTAAATTTGAGTGAGCAATTTGGGATAGAAACCAATACCAATAATTGGTACTAACAAACAAGCAATGATAAAGACTTCACGGGGTTCGGCATCGATAAGTTTCTGGTGAGAAACTAATTCTTCGTTTTCTTTACCGTAGAAAATTTCCCGCAACATTGATAGCAAATAAATTGGCGTTAAAATTACACCAACTGCCATCAAAAACACCACGATAACCTTGAAGGTAGAGCTATAAGCATCGCTAGTGGCAAAACCCACAAATATCATCAATTCTGCTACGAAACCACTCATGCCTGGCAATGCTAAAGAAGCCATTGAACAGGTAGTAAACATAGCGAAAATTTTCTGCATTCGCTTACCAACACCACCCATTTCATCTAACATCAGGGTGTGTGTGCGATCGTAAGTTGCACCGACCAGGAAGAATAAACTTGCCCCAATTAAGCCGTGAGACACCATTTGTAAAACTGCTCCACTCAATCCCAAATCGGTAAAGGAGGCGAGACCGATGAGGACAAAGCCCATGTGCGATATTGAGGAGTAAGCAATTTTTCGCTTGAGGTTGCGCTGGGCAAAGGATGTCAGAGCAGCGTAGATAATGTTCACCACCCCTAAAATTACCAGCACAGGGGCGAAATAAGCATGGGCATCAGGCAACATTTGGGCATTCATCCGCACCAAGGCATAACCGCCCATTTTCAGAAGAATACCTGCCAGTAACATGTGTACAGGTGCTGTTGCTTCACCGTGGGCATCGGGTAGCCAGGTATGCAAGGGAATAATTGGCAATTTGACGGCGTAGGCAATCAAAAAGCCAGCATACAATAACAACTCGAAATTGAGGGCGTAATCTTTGAGAGCGAGCGATCGCATATCAAAGGTGACTGTATCGCCATAAAAGGCCATCGTCAACGCGCCGACTAAAATAAACAGCGAACCGCCAGCAGTGTACAAAATAAACTTTGTCGCTGCGTATTGCCGCTTTTTACCACCCCAAATCGCCAGCAGCAGGTAAACCGGAATCAATTCCAGTTCCCACACCAAGAAAAACAGCAGCATATCCTGCACGGCGAAGACAGCAATCTGTCCGCCATACATCGCCAAAATCAAAAAGTAAAATAGCCTGGGCTTGAGGGTTACAGGCCATGCTGCCAAAATTGCCAGGGTAGTAATGAATCCAGTCAAAAGAATTAGGGGCATGGATAAGCCATCTGCCCCTACTGACCACTTCAAATCTAGTTGTGGTACCCAGGCATAACTTTCAAACAGCTGCAAATCTGGATTGGAGAAGTCATACCCGGTATAAAAGGCGTAGACAATCAGTGCGAAGTCTAGTAGCCCAATAATCAGGGAATACCAGCGCACGGTTTTACCATCTTTATCAGGGATGATCGGAATCAGGAGTGATGCCGCAATCGGAAATAGGATAATCGTCGTCAGCCACGGGAAATTAGCTGTATTCATCACAATTTATCTGCAATCAAAATCATGTTTTTCAAGGAAGCCCTAGCTATTAACTAGCAGCTTTTTGAAGATTTGGCATTCCTTGTTAGGTTGATTTAATGAATATAAAGAAAGATGAAGGTGGGTCAACCTATACCCTAGCCTTCATCTTTGAAAGTGCTGAGTTCTGAGTTAAAAGTGCTGAGTCAAGATAGTGTCTGCGGTACTGCTTGCTAATTGCGAATTCTCTTTCTACTCAATACTCAGCACTCGGTTAGGTGATACCAAAAACGATCACTAAGCCCAAAACTGCACCAAACACAATCAAGGCATAGAATTGAACGCGACCGTTTTCTAAATATTTCAGACCTTCGCCGCTGACTAGGGTAAAAAATCCTGTCAAGTTAACAGCACCATCAACAACGCGGAAGTCAACTTCCATCACTTGTCTAGCTACACGACGTAAACCAAGGACGAAGACGCGATGGTAAATGTCATCAAAGTACCACTTGTTGAGTGATAGCTCGTACAGCGGTTTGATTTTAGCTGCGATCGCAGCTGGGTCAATTTTCCCGCGCAAATACATCAAGGAAGCTAAGGTAATCCCAATCAAGGAAATCCCCACTGAAGCCCCCGCCATAATATAAAATTCCGTCGGGTCAAACTCGGCGGCTTTTTCGAGAACTTCGCTGAGAGTTTCGTTGGGTGAGTAAATAAATTCCTCAAAGTAATTGGCAAAGGGAGTTCCCACCAAACCAATCAAAATCGAAGGCACAGCCAGCACTACTAATGGCAAGGTCATTGTCCACGGTGATTCATGGGGAGAATCGCTGTGATGACCATGAGAACCATGATGGTCTCCTGTGGCAGCTAGTTCACCGTGTTTCATTGCCCCAGGGCCAAAATTCGGGGCTGGTTCTGCGGCTTGTAGTTCGAGAATGATTGTCGATGCTTTTTTTAGCTTGTCTTTGATTTTCTCGTCGTTGCCCCGGAATTTGCCTTCAAATGTCATGAAATACATTCTGAACATATAGAAAGCTGTAATCCCAGCAGTTAGCCAGCCAATGATCCACAGAAATGGATTGGCCTCAAATGCCTTGCCGAGAATTTCATCTTTTGACCAAAAGCCGGCAAAAGGAGGCATCCCGGAGATTGCCAAGCAACCAATCAAGAAGGTTGTAGCTGTGACGGGCATATATTTCCGCAGTTTGCCCATCAGCCGCATATCCTGGGCTAAAGCGGGGTCATGACCGACAACTCCTTCCATACCGTGAATTACAGAACCGGAACCTAAGAACAGCATCGCCTTGAAGTAAGCGTGAGTCATCAGGTGGAATAAACCAGCACTGTAAGCGCCTACTCCCATCGCCATCACCATGTAACCTAATTGGGAGATGGTGGAGTATGCCAAGCCTTTTTTGATGTCGTTTTGCGTAATCGCAATGGTTGCCCCTAAAAATGCCGTAAATGCCCCAGTAAAGGCAATGACGTTCATAGCAGCAGGAACGTGTTCAAAAACAGGGTACATCCGAGCAACCAGGAACACACCCGCAGCCACCATTGTGGCGGCGTGGATTAAGGCAGAAATGGGTGTCGGGCCTTCCATCGCGTCTGGTAGCCAGACATGGAGAGGGAATTGCGCCGATTTCGCCACTGGGCCGAGGAAGACTAAAATCGCAAACAGAACGGCAAGGAAATTGCTGATTGTCCCTGATTGCACTAGTTGGGCGAGGCGGTCGCCCATGATATGAAAATCAAAGCTGCCGGTTGCCCAAAACAGTCCCAAAATACCGAGTAATAAGCCAAAGTCACCGACGCGGTTGGTCACAAATGCTTTTTGACAGGCATCTGCCGCTGACTTGCGATCGTACCAGAAGCCGACCAGCAAGTAGGAACACATCCCCACCAGTTCCCAGAATATATAAATTTGCACTAGGTTGGGGCTGACCACCAGACCCAACATTGAGGAACCGAATAAGCTCAGATAAGCGTAAAACCTTACATATCCTGGATCATGTGCCATGTAGCCATCGGTGTAAACCATGACTAGAAAGGCTACGGTTGTCACAATTACCAGCATGAGGGCGGTTAGATGGTCAATAGTGTAGCCCATGCTCAGGTGGAAATTTCCCGCTGCTGCCCATTCCAAGGTACGGAGATAAGTCGGGTGTCCTTGAATTTGACTCCATAGCAAGGCAAAGGACAAACCCATCGCTGCTCCCATCAAGGAGATAATCAACACAGCGTTGAGTTGCCGCAGGCGGTTAGTCACCTGATTTATCGAAATTAATCCCAAACCGACCAGCATTGCCCCTAATAAAGGGAACACCGGAATCAGCCAGGCATATTCATAGATTGCTTCCATCACTGACGCGTAATTTTAGAATTCTTGACTAGCTTAGGACAGTTTTGCGGCGGCTGTCCTCCGCAAGCATCTGTCCAGGTCGGAACTGTTAATAATTGTGACACACACCCCTGATGATAAAATACCCCACCCAAGGGTGATTGGGTGGGGTAATTAAGCATGGTTTTAGATTTAGCCAAAAGTCCATAGTTAACAATCAAAATTATTATCTATTGACTATTGACTTATATTATGCTGTACGACATTCTAAATCTGCCGTTTGGGGATGGTTGTATGTTTTAGAACGGTTGGTATAGGTGAGTTTGATTTCTTCTAACGCCAGACGTAAATCGTCTCTGCCACGAAAACCTTCTAGGCGATGTCGGATAATTCCGTTTTCTACTAAAAGTAAAGTGGGTAGTGACTTGAGACGATATGTGTTGGATAGTTTGAAGTTTTCATCAGCATTAACTCCCACCAATTTAATTTGCTCCCCACATTGAGATTTAAATTGCAACAATAAAGGGTGGATAATGCGGCATAAGCCGCACCAGGGTGCTTCAAAATTCACTAAAACAGGTACTGGAGATTCTAAAACTTCTTGAGTAAATGTCCGCTCACTAACCGACAACACCATGACGCCTCGAAAATTATAAGGTTTTAATATCAAACTAGCTATCAGCAGGGAGAATTGGCAACTTAGTCAGCACCTACCTATGAATAAGCATTCAGGATTAAGATGATTCAAAAATTTCTTCTGCTTTGATTTTAACTCTGATAAAAAAGCCAGCGCGATTGTCACAGTGGCATTTTGATTTTTTAACTCCTGATTGCCTCTGTGATAGAGGGCGTTGAAAATACTGTGCCATTAAATTCTCAACCAAAGTATTTGATCAGCGACTTACCACTATATGAAGATCAAACTGGCTAAGTTTACCCCCACTGACTACTAGTTGATTTGATCCTACATTGATTTGGGAGCAATTGATAAGTGGAAGTTTCTATTGACTCAGATTTTTTGTTGATAGTGGGGATCAGCAAAAATCACCATCCTATCTTACTAGTTCCTATTATCAACAGTGGATGTGACCACCACAGCAGAGCTACAAAAATTACTACTCCTAAATAAGCCGGACGGATAAATTCCTGCCATAAGATAGATTGACGACCATCAATAATTGCTTTAAAGGGAATGATGGAAGTTCTTTGTTTCACAAGTTCAAAAGCTTCGCCGTAACGTTGGGATAAACGGCGATCGCCATGCCAAACTCCAAATAAGTGATGTAATACCAATCCCAGAGATGTTACGAGGGTAAAGCTAGTTCCTAACCACAGACTATGGGCAATACACCAAATAACTTGTCCTACCATTTGGGGATGACGGGTAATTCGGATAATCCCCGTTTCGTACAGATGGACTTGGGGCTTTTGAATAGCCGCAATTTCTAGTAGATTGAAGGTGGCAGGATACAAAAACAAAAACGAAATTGCTGACAACACCCAAACGACAGCCTTTACCCCTGGTAATCCCTGTACCTGCCAAATTTGCCAGCCATCATAGCGGTGGTTAAAAAAGTAAATAATTAAGATGACAGCCAACGGTAAACTAACTAATGCAAATAAAATGCGATAAAGCCTTGCTCCTATGTGCTTCTCAGCCAATGGACGTAGAGCAGCCCCGCCGCTGTGGGCGATCGCAAAAGCAAATTGTAACCCCAACATGACAAAATGACTGGGAGTAAACCAAGGATCGGGCATCGTAGACATGGGTGAAGTTATTTAAACAAAAGTTAATACAGTACAACCAATAACACAAAGTATTCAACAGGGGACTTGAGCAAAGATGCAATATTACTGTCTTTTTCGAGTCAAGTCTTCAAGTTTTAAGATGCAATAAATCATCTCTCACTTTTTCGTGATGAAATCGGATTTATTGCCAAAGTTGCTCCTTTCAAAGTTTGTGGGTTGAGCCTTATGTCTGACCTTCCTTTCACTTTAGATCAGTTACGTATCCTAAAAGCGATCGCTGTAGAAGGGAGCTTCAAGCGTGCTGCTGATAGCCTGTATGTCTCCCAACCTGCCGTTAGTTTGCAAGTGCAGAATCTGGAACGGCAACTAGATGTTCCCTTATTTGACCGTGGTGGCCGTCGCGCACAATTAACCGAAGCAGGGCATCTACTTTTAAGTTACGGCGAAAAAATCCTCAGTTTGTGTCAAGAAACCTGTCGCGCTATTGAAGATTTGCAAAATCTCCAAGGCGGTACATTAATTGTTGGCGCTTCTCAAACCACTGGGACTTATTTATTGCCCAGAATGATTGGGATGTTTCGCCAAAAATATCCCGATGTGGCAGTGCAATTGCACGTTCACTCGACTCGGCGGACGGCTTGGAGTGTAGCCAATGGACAAGTTGATTTAGCAATTATCGGTGGTGAAATTCCAGGTGAATTAGCAGAATCTTTGGAAATTATTCCTTATGCAGAAGATGAACTGGCACTGATTTTGCCAGTCTTTCATCCCTTTGCCAAACTTGAAACAATTCAAAAAGACGACCTATATAAATTACAATTCATCGCTTTAGATTCACAATCAACTATTCGCAAGGTCATCGATCAAGTACTAGCACGCTGCGAGATTGATACCAGACGTTTTAAGATAGAAATGGAACTCAACTCCATAGAAGCCATCAAAAATGCTGTGCAATCAGGCTTAGGGGCTGCCTTCGTTTCGACATCAGCGATCGCTAAAGAATTACAAATGGGTGTGCTACACTGCTCCCCCATTGAAGGAGTGATCGTTAAACGCACACTGTGGCTGATTTTTAATCCCAATCGGTATAGATCCAAAGCAGCGGAGGCATTTAGTCAAGAAATTTTGCCGCAGTTTGCTACTCCAGGATGGAACCAAGACCTGATAAAATTATCAGAAAAAAAGCTAGTAGTTAATACATTAGATGTAGCAACACCCAGTTCCTCTGACGAGGGCTGATACTTGTCAATAGTCAATAGTCACTAGTTAAGGGCTACAGGCTATTGACTACTAACTGTGGACTATTGACTCAAAACTAACATGGAAGCTTACTGCACCCGTCCACGCTGCCCCCGCCCGAAAAACTATTTTGCCGACCTAGATGAAGCGACAACCTTAAAAACAGCGCAGCAAAAATACTGTGCTACCTGCGGAATGCCACTCATCCTTGATGGTAGATACATGTCCACCAAATTGCTGGGTCGGGGAGGATTTGCTTCCGCCTTTCTTGCACGCGATCGCCGTATTCCAGGAATTCGTGCCTGTGTAGTCAAACAGTTCCAACCTGCGGAAAACATCAGTGCCAATCAACTGCGAATCGCCCAACAACTATTTGAAAGAGAAGCAGATGTCTTAGCCGAAATTGGCAGAGAACACGAACAAATACCAGAACTATACGCTTTTTTTCAAATTACTGTTCCTGGCTTTAATCAGCCAAATCACGAAGAACAGTTTTTTTACTTAGTACAAGAATATATTGATGGGCTAAATCTTGAGGAAGAACTAACGCAAAAGGGTAAATTTTCTGAAGCAGAAATTTTATATGTGTTGCAAGAAATCCTGACAGTACTCAAGTTTGTCCATGATAAAAGTATTATTCATCGAGATATCAAGCCTTCTAATATCATGCGCCGCCAAGATGGGAAACTATTTCTCTTGGATTTTGGTGCAGTTAAGCAAGTCACAAATGTCGCAACAGGTGCGGTTGCCGCATCCACAGGAATTTATTCAGCCGGATTTGCACCCCCAGAACAAATGACTGGGAATCAAGTATTTCCCTGCACCGATTTATATGCTTTGGCTGTGACTGCTGTTACCTTGCTCACAGGTGAACCAGCCACACAGTTATTCGACCCATTGATTAACCAGTGGACATGGCGATCGCATGTGAATATTAACCCCCACCTAGCTGATGTTTTAGATAAAATGCTTTTGCCTGCGGTCAGTCAACGCTTTCAATCAGCAGAGGAGGTGTTAAAAGACCTTTTTCCTCAGTTCATACCCCCAACAACTCTGGGAAACACACCACCTCAACCCCAGGTAATACATTCAAATTTCGCTTTTTCTACTAGGGAGTTATTATCAGGGGCAGCTGTTAGCGGCTTTGAAAGTGCATTAATTGCGATCGCTCTATTTAGCCTCATCCCATTACCCATAATCGTTGTGATGATCACAATGGTGATTTTGGGTGTCATCATTTTTGCTCAAACTCGACGCTGGATTAAAACCACAAATTTGTTAATTGTTGCAGCAATTACCTTTGCGATCGTTCTTTTCATTCCTTCCTTGCAAGCAGGAATGGATATTCAACAAATAGTCATACTAGGACTTGCTGGCAGTTTAATAGCTATTGCCGTTACAACACTATTTCGACTTGTATATAGATTTTTATCTATGATGTTTTAAATAAAACCAAGCACATTTCTACTTGTCACCTACAGCCAGTAATTTCAGGAATTAGATCGAGGTATTGTGTAGCATATTTCGTACCAAAATAATTGTACCTAGAGAATTAGAGTTTAACGAAACTTTAACCTAGAGTTACCCATAAAATGAGAAATTACTTTCAAGGGAAAAAAACCATACAACCAACTATGACGCAACAACATAGAACTAACGAAACTAAAGTTTTGGTTCTAACACTAGCAATCACCTTGGGACTAGTGGGTGGTTTGTTGTGGTGGTTTTCTCACAGCTATGGCATAAAAGCTGGTTATTTTAATAGAACACGGGTAGACACACCAAGTACTGATACTTTTTCCCAAGTACCCAATGTTCCCACAGGATTATTTAGTTATGGGGGTAGTACTACTTGGGCCCCCATCCGTCAACAAGTAGATTCAGCAGTAAAAATTGTTTGGCCTAGATTTCAACTACGCTACACCGAGCCGATAGAAGCTGCACCCGGTTCTGGTACAGGAATTAAGATGCTACTAGGTAATCAGTTAGCATTTTCTCAGTCTTCCCGCGCCTTGAAACCAGAAGAAAACGAACAAGCAAAACAATTGGGATTTACAATCAAAGCTGTTCCAGTAGCAATTGACGGAATTGCGATCGCTGTTCACCCGAATCTCAATCTGCCTGGATTAACCCTCGCCCAGCTAAAAGATATCTACACAGGTAAAATTACTAATTGGGAGCAATTAGGCGGAACAAAGCTACCAATAACCCCATACTCTCGCCGTCCAGAAGACAGCGGAACTATCGAGTTTTTTGATGAGAACGTTCTAGGTGGAGAAAAATTTGGTAGCAATGTGCAATTTATTGATACTACAACTAATGCCTTAAAAGAAATAGCCAAAAACCCTGGTGCAATTTACTATGCCTCAGCACCAGAAGTAGTTGGACAGTGTAGCATCAAGGCTTTACCACTAGGACGACAGCCAGACAAATTTGTTGAACCTTACAAAAAACCTTATATTCCCTTAGAAAAATGCCCGCAACAGCGTAACCAACTGAATACAGAAGCATTTCAAACTGGTGAATATCCCATCACCAGACGTTTATTTGTCATTGTGAAACAAAATGGACAAAGTGATCAGCAAGCCGGAGAAGCTTACGCCAATTTGCTGCTCACAAATCAAGGTCAAGAATTAATTGCTAAAGCCGGATTTGTCAGACTGCGCTAATCAAGATTGGCGATTTATCGCAGTCCAAGCATAAATTAGGTCTATGAGGATGTTTGAAAAGTCAAAAAAAGCTCAAGTAACAATATTCTGTCAGTAGATAAAAAAGCGACAGCGTTAATTGAGCCATGTTTAAATCATACCCAAGTGACCTCACCTCGGAACAATGGGAATTACTGTCAACTCTGCTCCCACAAGAAAACCCAGCTTGTCGTCCTCGTTGTGTTGACCTACGGGCAGTCATGAACGCGATTTTCTACATTTTGTGTGCAGGTTGTGCGTGGCGGATGCTACCACATGATTTTCCAAACTGGCAAACCGTCTACTATTACTTTCGCAAATGGCGTTTGGATGGGACATGGGACAAAATGAACCATAAACTCCAACAATGGGTACGAGTCTGTGAAGAGCGTGAACCCAACCCCAGCGCAGCAATCATTGATTGTCAGTCTATAGAGAGTGGAACAATGGTGTCACAAGACGTTGGTTTTGATTCAGGCAAGTTAGTCAAAGGACGTAAACGTCATTTTCTCGTGGACACTCTTGGATTGGTGTTGATGGTCGTAGTTACATCAGCGTATGAATCTGACCAGGCTGGGGCAAGAAAATTATTTGCGAAAGCAAGCAAACAGATTAGCCATCGCCTGACACGGTTAGTTTGTATTTGGGTTGATGCTGGGTATCAAGGTGAGGGGTTTATGAAATGGGTTATGGACACCTATCGATGGATTTTAGAAGTTGTACGTCGGCCGACTGCGGCTAAAGGGTTTGTTCTTCTACCAAGACGTTGGGTTGTGGAGCGTAGTTTTGGTTGGTTTAATTGGTGTCGTCGGTTAAGTAAAGACTACGAAATCTTACCACAGACCCATGAAACATTTGTACAGGTCGCAATGATTCGGTTAATGCTTAAAAGACTTGCTTAATTGATTCCTTTAATACTTTCCAAACATCCTCTATGTTGATTATTAAAAGTCTGAAACATACTAAATTTAACGCCGTTTGCAACTTTTTTCTCAAACCGAGTAAATTTATGTTCAGTACTTTGCTACGTACAGGCAAAATTGACAATTGGAGCCTAGGGTTAGGCTCCAATTGTGTGAATCAACTGTATTTCCACTGCACCACTGATAACAACAAGATAGACAATTGCACTGAAAAAGTCTTGGGTAATCAATACTTTCGACTCTAATTGTGAGTTTTTTCAAGACCACCCAAACTTTAGATAAAGTTGGCTGATCTTTATTACTGGAATCTACTACGCTTTTGCCTTAAACAAGCATTATCTTTATGGTTCAATTTAGTTCCTGCTGTTGAAAGGCAAACAAGATAATTAATAAGTTCTCTACCAAGAACTATTATTTTTGCCTTGTGAATATCTTGTACAAGAAACAAACTTCACACAGAGGCTTTTTTATCTAGAAACCACCCGATTACGCACAATCTGTTTGTGGTGGTCAAACAGATTGGTCAAACACAACAGTAAGGAGGTGTTGCTGCGCCAACTTACTGATGACTGATCGGGGTCAAGTTCTCATAGATGCCATGACAGGAACTCTAAAAGCGTCTTAGCTGGCTCTATTAATTGATTCTGCTGGCAAGCAAATGAGATTATCTCCTTGAGTGAGGATTAAACCTCTTTGACGCAATTTGCCCATTAAGCGGGTAACAGTTACACGAGTAGAGCCAATCGCGCTACCAATTTGGGCATGAGTTAGAGGGAAAGGCAAACAATAGCCTCGAATCACATCGGGATCAGTTTCACTCATCGCCGGTTCACCATATTCCTCAATCAATAATGTGAGGAATCCTAAAAGTCGGTCAATTGTGCGTCGTTGGCCTAAAGCACTCAGCCACAACAATTTACGTTGATGCTGATACCTAAAGGCATCCATAACTTCGCGCCGGAAGTGAGGCCAATTATCTAAATCGTGCCAGTACATCCATAACACCGCAGTTTGGTCAACGTGCGCGTATGCCTGGAGGGTGAATGGTGACTGAGCCACAATTTCAAATGGTTGTCCTGCTCCCACAAAACCCAAGAAGGCTTCTTCTGGAGTTCTGTTAATGCGTCGAGATGTTAGCTGACTGGCAGTAGCACTAACTTGAGCAGTACCTACCATACGGATCGCACCTCTTTGCACCAAATACAGCAATCCAGGTCTAGCTGGAATGCGCTCATCTTTGCTAAAGGTGCGGCAACGATAGTGTTCTTGAGCCCAATCAAGAATACGTTGCCAAGTCAAAAAAGGGCGTGATGCCTCAGAAAAGGAGGATGGAGATTGCATAGGTAACAAAGAGCGTTCGGCTGAAGACAAAGACGTTATAAAACAAGGTGCAAGGAGTGTCTTTGTGTTGACGGGTAGGCTTAACGCCTAACAGCGCCAGCCATCCAAAGAGTAGAAAGCAATTTCGCCCCTACTCTTTTGTTATACTTCTTACTGTACAATGATGGTAGTAAAGTTTACTTACTATTCATAGAATATTTATTAAATTTTATGCTCTTCTCATTTTCCTTTATATAGATAAAACTTATATCTAAAGAAAGATGACAAGCCACTGTTAGAGAAATAATCAAAAGATATTCTTATCGTATTTAGTGCAGAGTCAGTCAATAATCAGCAATTATTCGTCAATTAAGCAGTTACTATATGCCTTGTTGTTTAATACACTAAGTGAAAGTACACAGGTAGAAAAAAAGCAGTTCATAGAATTTAAAAAAAATCATCTATATAAAGATAGAGATAACAGCAAAATTTTGTATATCTCAGGAGTGGCACAGCAGTTATCAAAATCTCATAATTGCACCGCTATGGATATAGCCGATAGTATCAGATCTAAATTATCGGCGACCAGTGGCGACGTTTGTCAGGTCAAAATTGTTCCACCCGGTTGGATTTATTTAGAATTAACTCCTCCTTTTTTGGCAACTTGGTTACAACACCTGGTGATGGGATGCTTGGGACAAGACGGAAAGATGGGAACAGAAAAAATAAACTCAAAATTTAAAGACCACAACCCTGCAAATATTTTTGTTGTTCAATACTCCCATGCACGCTGTTGTTCATTAATATTGCTAGGTCATCGAGAGGGATTAATCAAACTGAGGGAACCTTTACCAGATAATCATCCTGCATTTGGGCAGCTATTACCTCAACAGCCAATACCTTGGTTGAATCATGACAAGCAACTTTGGCTCAATCTCTCAACTGAGAAAGATTTACTTGCTCAGTTAGTACAAGTAGTGGACAACTTGGCATGTGCGAGTAATAGTGATGCAATTAACTGGCAAAAAGCAGCTTTGAAGTTGAGTCAAGCGCTAGAAAACTTCTGGTGTCAGTGCCGCATTTGGGGTGATGTAAAAATTTATTCACCTGAACTAGCTCAAGCTCGGTTAGGTTTGGTGATCATTACTCAACATTTGTTGAGATTTTTGCTAGTAGAAAAACTAGGAGTTACTGCTCCGTGGGAACTGTGAACTTTTATCGTTGCCTAAAACTCACAAATTCAAAGGAGTTATCCCAATTCACCAAAATCTTGATACACATACAAAAACTGGCATGACTCAATAATTTATTGAAGTTATAAAGTTGAATTTTCCAGAAACAGCTACGCGATTTTGTTAGAAATAAGCGTGGTATTCAATCAGTAGTGTTTCTGACAAGAAATATAACAATTTTTATCGTAGCTATTGACCCATGAAAGTAGTTCGACTATACTTTCAGTTGTGTGAGGAGCGAACCAGCAAGAACACCGAGACGAAACACGGCCAGTCGTCGGTGTTCTTTCTGATTTCATGATGTACAAAAGCTTAAATAGCAATCTTTAAGAGAGTAGAAATTTTTTGATTGCGATCGCGGCTCCATCTTTTTCTACACTAGGAGCTATCCACTGAGCGATAGCTTGCACGTTTTTTGGTGCATTACCCATCGCTACACCAATCCCAGCATATTCCAACATTTCTACATCATTAAAGTTATCACCAATAGCCATCACATTGTTTCTTTGTAAACCTAGAAGTTCTTCTGCAAAATAACGTACAGCCGCCCCTTTGTTGACAGCAGGATTTGTGGCTTCAAAAAAGGTAGCAACAGAAGTTGTTAGGTAAAGTTCTGCGGGTGTGTACTGACAGCGCAAATTTCCCAGTAACAGATCAATCGCTTCTGTGTCATCACACAAAGCTAGAATTTTTGTTGGTTCATGTTCAATTAAGATTTGGCGCAAATCACCCACAGCAATTGGGGTAATTCCAGATCGTTGTGCATAAATTTTGGTTTCTCTGGTTAACTCCCGCACATAAAGTTCATCATTAACGTAAAAGTGGATAGAAAGAAGCGATCGCCACTGGGGTTGTTCAAAATAGTCTAGTAGTTGGTGGGCTAGTTCTTGAGCTATAGGCAAATGACGATGTATTTTCTGGTTGTTTGGGTCTTGAATCCAGGCTCCTTGATAAGCTGCTAATGGCAGGTTAGAGCCAATTTCTTGGTGGAAGCGTAAGGCGGAACGATACATACGCCCAGTAGCAATTGCGACATGAATTCCTTTAGCTTGGGCTGCGGCGATCGCTTGTTTGACAGGTTTGCTTAAGGAATTAGATTTTCCTGCGATCGTACCATCTATATCTAAAACTAGTAACTTAATATCTTGTGTAGGTAGAGCTTGATTTTCAGGCGATGCCATATATGTAAATTTTTAACCTGTGAACTTCCAGTATGAGGGTAGCAGGCATTGGCACAAGATGATTCAGTCTAGGCGTTGCAATTGTCAACTAAAATGTAAGAATTTATTACTCAAAAGTCAGAATCATGAATAAATCGGGAGTCTCCTAGATCAAGATTTTCCTATTCTCATAGTACTGATGATCAAACTCTAATTAATTCTGACTTCTGTATTCTGCACTCTTACCCCAAAATAAAAAACCCAGACTTATTGTCCAGGTTTTTCACAGTTAAATCAAATATGATTTTGACAGTAATAATCGGCATGAAGAGCAGTCTAACAAATGCACACCTTTGTAACTATGAAATGTGCTTTTTGGTATTTAATTGGTAGTAGATTAAATCAGGTGAGAAAAATCATCCATTTCAACCAATTAGTTAGACGCTTTGAGCCAGCTTTTTTTGCGTTGGGACATTAAACCAATTCCTGCTACTAAACCAAGACCAATTGCAGCAGAAGGTTCGGGTACAGCTTTGGGATCGTATTCGTAGGTGACAGTTAAACCTGCGGCAGCGTATGTATTAATGCCATAGGAAAAATTACCTGAACCTTTAACACTTGAGGTTGCATCTGCAAAGAACTTAAAGTCTGCTGTTCCTGCGCCAAGAAAATATTGGAAAAATTCGTCGGTACTATCGATTGTTTTTGTTTGTGCTAGAGTAGCACTCAGCCCATTAACTTGCTTGCTAGATTTGGCAGCGACGGTATAATTATAAGACTGTGTTGGGCTGATGTTAAAGCGCTCTACACCTTCTGGTAGTTCCAATCTCAAATTACCTGCAAAATTGACCAGAACATTAGTAGCTTTGTTGCCTGTGTTGTTAAAATTCGCATCTCCCTTCAAGTTACCGAGAAAATCTATCGTTACACTTTTGAGAGTACCTAGTTTTGAGTTGAACTTTTGAACGCTGATTGTATCGTCGATATCTGTTTTATAGTAACCATCAGCTGATGCTGCTTCATCTGTAGGTTTGTATTGGTATTGAGTAGAGTAAGAGAGTGAAGCTGCATTTGCTGCGCCTGCGGTGGCTACGATACCTGCTAATGTGGTAGCTGCTGCTAGAGTTTGGAATAGTTTTGTTGTCATGGGAAATTGGGAAATTATCTTCTCAAACTGGATAAACGCAAGATTGCTACATTATTTCTAACTCGTAGTTTTTGGTTCTCGGCTTGCTAAATTTACCGAAATTTATGTGAAGCTTTGATTAGGAAAAAACTCGGATAAATCTAGCTTTGAGAACTATATATAAAGTTGTGTTAAGGTTAACAAATTAGATGGGGACATTGGTTGCACCTCCTTGACCCCTAAAAACTATCAAAAGTTTTTCCCCATAACAACTACATTTAACTCAGCAAATGCTCAGATATGAGGTAAATTTCCTATACATCAAGTTATTTATTAAGGATATATGCACTATTAGTATGATGAGCGTATAAGCTAGTGTGAATCGTTAAAATTTAAAAATTCTATGGGTGTAATTAGCACTATCTATGATTTAGAAATGAAAAGGTCTATTAACGATCGCCACAATAGTAGATAAAGGTACTTCAGAAAAATACTGTTGCTGAAATTGTTCTTCGCTGACTGCGGCTAAAAATTGAGTGACGGCTGCATCCGCTAGGTTGGCGGAAATTGTTTGGGGATTTTGGCTAATTTGTAAAGAACGGTCTTGTCTTGTGACGATAAATCCCCAATATTTTAAAGCTTTGATGCCTAACAGTAAGCTTTGGTTGCCTATGCTTAATTTTGCTAGTAGTTGTGTGCGGGTAACTAGTTGTTGTGTACGACTCAGATATTTAGCTATGCCAACTAGAGTCTGCCAAATTTCTTGGGGTGGTTGTAGGTGAGGTTTAGACCAAGCCAGGGCTAATTTTTGATGATTGTAAAGAGAACGTTGCCACCAAATGCGTACTTCATCCCAGCTAGTAGGGCATTCTTCGAGGATGAGTGGTGAGTGGGATGTGGGAAGTACTGAGTATTCTTGGTTGCGCCAGTCGAGAATTTGTGTTGAATATTGTTGATTGAGTTCTGAGTTAGCACTGGGGCGGACGGCGATTAATCTAATTTCATAGCGTTTTTTGAAACTGTTGTAATCTAGCTCGACTATGCAATCAGATTTACCTATAGGTAATTCATCTTTATAATGTCCCCACCACACACCTGGAAAAGGATTTTTAGTTGATTCATCCCGAATGTCAAAATCTGTTTTAATGTACTGTACTTTTTTTCCTTGCCAGTCTTGCTGATTGCGATGCCAAGCGTTTTCAAACCAGCAGTTTTGGATGAGTAGTTTTGGGACTGGGTTTCCCATACCGCAAGGTTCTAGCAGTTTCAGTTCTAAAAATAATTCTTTGCTTAAGTCTGCTACGGTAACTTTTAAATCTGCTTGAACTGTAGGCATCAATTCTGTACTACCCAAAGATTGCCGCAACTGCTGATTAATTGCTTGGGTAAATAAAGGTATATTTTCTACTGGTAGACTCAAACCCGCAGCATAGGGATGTCCGCCAAAACGATGTAATAAATGTGCTTGGTCTTTGACTAGTTGATATAAATCAACAGAATTGATGGAACGGGCTGAACCACGGGCTAGAGGAGTGGAGTTATCCAAACTCTCTTCTGTGCTTAACAAAATTGTGGGACGGCCTGTTTCTTGGGCTACTTGTCCGGCGACTAAACCTAACACGCCGACTGGCCATTGGGGATCTTCGAGAACGATGACGCTGGTAGTTGATAAATCTAATTGGGTGAGTTTTTGAGCTACTTGGGTTTGCACATCTTTTTGTAATGACTTGCGGCGAGTGTTGGCAAGTTCTGTCTCTTCAGCCAATTGATTGCAGTGTTTGGCATCACGGCTGGTCAATAATTCTACACAAAAACTTGCATCGCCTTGAATGCGGCTGACTGCGTTGATGCGCGGCCCTAAACCAAAGGAAATATCTGTGGGGCGATCGCCACTTTTTTGGCACAATTCTAATAATCGCCCTACACCTGGCCTGCGTCGCGCTGTTGGTGGTTGTTTAAAGTCTGTTTGTAAGCGTTGAATTCCCAATTGCGCTAAATACCGACAATCTCCCTTGAGTTGTACCAAGTCGGCAATTAACCCCACTGCTACTAAATCTAATAAATTTTCTAGCGCATCTTGCGGTACATTGGGCAGAGTTTGATAAAGTGCTTCTACCAACTTGTAAGCTACTGCTACCCCAGAAAGATGAAATAACGGATGTTCGCTTGGTAAATAACGGGGGTTAATAATTGCTGTAACTGGTGGACGTTGGGCGGGTAAGGTGTGATGGTCAGTAACAATAACATCTATACCTAACTGTTTGGCATAAATAATTTCATCAATATTTGTGCTACCCGTATCACAAGTAACTATTAATTTAAAATTTTGTTTTGCTAAATTCTCAATTCCTGAATTATTCAGTCCGTGAGATTCTCTGAGGCGATTGGGAATGTAATAAGTTAACTGTGTATGTTGCTGAAAAAATTGCCCCAACCCGTCCCATAACACGGCAGTGGAAGTGATACCATCAGCATCAAAATCTCCCCAAATAGCAACTTTTTCACTAGTATTACGTGCTTGCTGTAATCTTTCTATTGCTAGGTGCATTTCTGATCCAAATTCAAAAGGACTAGCAGGTTGATAGGTTTGATAGTTAACAAAAGCTGCTAGTTGTTGAATATCTTTGATACCTCTTTGCCACAATAATTGTGCAGCATATAATCCACTTGATGCAGGTATGTAAGGGTTTACTGCGGCAATAAACCAATCTGGTGGTTGTTCAGTTGGTGCTAAAAGCCACTGTGTTTGGTCATTAGTCATTTGTTATTTTTATTCTTCAGTTTTTATAGGTTCATTTACTAAAGGATTGAGGACTAATTCATTAGCAATACCGTCCGATTTTCTTGGACGAATTGTCGGACGCGATCGCCTGTAACCTGCTCTTTCTGCTTTTTGATGTTCGTAATCAATTAGTCTGCCATAATGCGGATGTTTACTTAAATTCATCGACAAGAAAATATGTTGCCTGATGTTACCAAATCCTTTACGATTAAAAAATTTCACTGCGGCTACATTGGTGGGATCAGTATCTACTAACATGAATCTTGCCCCATCTTCAATCATCCGAGCAACGACTTTATCAACTAATTTGTCTGCTACGCCTTGACGCTGATATTTTGGGTTAACGCCTAGCCACAAAATATAACCATAAGTCCAAGAGGCTTTAGTAATAATAGTTCCTAAAATAAATCCTGCTAGTTCTCCATTTGTTTCAGCTACTAAGCAATATTCTGGATCTGTATTATAAAGTCCTATTACTTCCCATTCATCCCAAGTACGGTATAGATATGGATATAAATCGCTTGTAAATAATTCTTCGCCCAAATGGTATATGGGAGCGATATCATCAATGCCTAATTCACGAACATAAATTGAATCGCTTTCGTCAAAGTTAGTCATAATTTAATATTCAAAACATGAGATTTTAAAAATATGCTAAATATAATGTACTTAGTTATAGACCAAAGTGCTAATTGCTGAGTCTAAACCCATATAGTAATTATTATTTAAAGAGAGACTTCTTGAATACTATCAATAGTTGGAAGTGGAGATGTGATGTTACCTTCAGTTGATGGTGTGCGTTGACAACGAATAGCAAACTGACAGTAATCGCAAGCTTTACTACTTTCAATTATTTGCGGAAATGGTTGACCATTTTGGTAAAGTTTTAGCCAATTAGACAGATAATTTAACAGTTCATTAAGGTCTTTTTCTGTTTGCTGATGTTGTCTATTATTATAAGTATATTTTATATTCTGTGGTCTGCCTTGAGACTGAACAAACCAGTAAGTCATAGAAATATTTTCTGGCAAATATTCGCTAGTTTCAGCTAACACGTACATATAAAGACGTGTTTGCCAATTTTGGGCTAATTTGCGTTTATCTGGCGGTTTTGGATAGGTTTTCCAATCTAAAATTTGTGCTTGTTGGTTATCTGCAATTAATAAATCATAAATAACAGTTAGTAAATAATCTTGAAATTGTAGGGTGCGGTAGTGTTCACTGTCCCGAAAGGTTTGATTATGTCTTAGAGGTGTGACAATTTCTGGTGCAGCATTGGCAAAAGCAGACATCCAGCTTTGCAGTTGCGGGTCTGCTTGTAATAAACTATCGATTGGTAAACCTATTTCTTGTTGCTGCATTAGCAAGTGAAAGCGGCTACCTAAAGTTTGTCTTTCTTCGTGTTCTGGATCTGAAGGAGAATTGAGTTGTTCTAAATAAGTATGCTGAAACTGACGGGGACAACGTTCTAGTAAGTTGAGTTGTCCTTGAGATAGTCGTAATAAATTAGTAGAATTTGATAGCATTATTCTAGTTTAAATTTATAAGCGATCGCTCAGAGTAATTATTTCTCATTTGTAATAATTTTTATTTTGAGGATTATTTTGTTTATCTCAGATAAACTATAAGTAATTACTTAAATTATTCGTTATAACCAAATTTTTGTCTAAATTCTTCAAAATGATCTGCAAAAATAAATTTTGCACATATATGTTTTGAGCTAACTGGACAATAAATGCCAGGCTGTAATTGATATTTTGTGATTAAAGTTTTATCTTCATAACCAATTATGATTAATTCAGAACCGCATACTGCACATAAAATTCGACCTCCATTTGTATAAATATCAAGAGCTTTTTGTAAGTTGTCACACTTACTATCATAAATAAAATTTTCTCTATTCATTACTATTCAAAACTTTAATTTAAAGCTTCACTCAACAAATCGCGGTGCGTTAAGGCACGATCTATTAAAGATTGAATTTGTGCTGATAAAAGTGGCTCACCATTTGCATAATGTTCCAGCCAAGTTTTACTAATAATATTTGCATCATCTGGTAAATTATCTAAATCCCATCCAGGTATCGCTAAATCTTCCATTAAACGATTAACTTTGGGATCATAACTGAGGGCAAAACAGCGACAACCTTCAGCAGCAGCCATAATTAAACTGTGTAATCGCATTCCAATTGCCATTTCAACACCACGATATACACCTTTTAACAGTTGTGGATCTTCCAGACATAATATTTGACTAACATCTGCAAGATGAGGTTGAATGGCTTGGGCAATGCCCAAATCTTCACTTTTTTGAAATGGTAACAGTAAAATAAATGCTTGGGTAGCTGTTTGAAAATCCACTAATGCTTTTGTGAGTTTAGCTAGGCGTTTTGCTGTCAATTGAGGATGCGATCGCAATGTTACAGCAACTCTTGGCGCAGGTAAATCTGCTAATCCTGGTACTGATTTTCCTTGTAACGCCCAAACCGGATCAGGTGCAATGATATGGGGAATTTGCCAATCTGATAATAAAGCAGCACTGGCGCGATCGCGTACACTAATTTTGGTACAACCAGCAAAGTTGCGTTTTGCTAACCAACGAGTTTGCGGACGCACCAAAGGGCCAATACCTTGCGCCCAAGCAATGGTTTTCAAATTCATTGTTTGCGCCAATGTCATCAATCCCCCATAATACAGAGGGCTAATGGTACTGGTGACATCTTGAATTAAACTCCCACCGCCCCAAATAAAAGCATCACAAGAACGTAAAGCTTGCAGTACAGGTAGCATAGCCATACGGTTGTGAGTTTCTACATTGTAGCGATCGCGCGTTTCTTTTGGATTGCCAGAAAGCACCACAGGTGTGACATGAGATGGCAACATTTGTAGAAGCGTCGCCAGTAAAGCTTCATCACCACCATTACCTTTGCCATAATAACCAGACAATAACGCCCGCATAGTTCCCATATTGAGAGTTTGGATTTTAGAATATCAACTTTTTCCTAGTAGTTCATAGAAAGTCAGCCATCTTGTCGACAAAAGATGAATTTCCTTGTGGGAAGATGAACTGAAGGGAGAATCAGAGGACGATTAACTCTTGACTTTTGACCTTTGACTTTTGACTTTTAACTTTCCTATGCACGTCCTATCAATTCCCACTTGGATTATTCATATTTCTAGCGTTATTGAGTGGATTGCCGCGATTTGGTTAATCTGGACTTACGGCGAACTCACTGGTAATCGTAGTTGGTGGGGATTGTCCCTGGCTATGTTACCAGCTTTAGTTAGTGCTATGTGTGCTTGTACTTGGCATTATTTTGACAATGCAGACTCTTTAGAATGGCTGGTAACGCTACAAGCTACCATGACCTTAGTTGGTAATTTTACCCTGTGGGCAGCTGCGGTGTGGATTTGGCGTTCCACCAAGTCTGTCAAAAATCCCACTGATACTATTGCAGTCCCATCTATTAAATCAGAACCATGATCTCGAAAGAAACCCTATTTGCCCTTTCTCTATTTCCCTATTTGGGTTTCTTGTGGTTTATTAGCCGTAGTCAGCAAATGCCACGTTTAGCACTATATGGATTTTACGGCACACTTGTATTTGTGGGCGTGACCATTCCGGTAGGGATTTACGCTAAGGTGCATTATGGAGAAACTTTAGCAAATGTAGATTGGCTACACGGTGGTGCTGAAGTATTTTTAACCCTAGCTAACATCTTGCTTGTAATTGGTTTTCGCCAAGCTGTGAAGGAATTAAAAGGCAAGAGGCAGGAGGCAGGAGGCAGGAGGCAGGAGTAGATATTATGGTTTCGACCTTTGAACTTGGAACTTCAACCTCAGAACTCAAAACTTCGACCTTTGAACTTGGAACTTCAACCTCAGAACTCGAAACTTCGACTTCAGAACTCAAAACTTCGACTTCAGAACTCAAAACTTCGACCTTTGAACTTGGAACTTCAACCTCAGAACTCGAAACTTTGACCTTTGAACTTGGAACTTCAACCTCAGAACTCGAAACTTCAACCTCAGAACTCGAAACTTCGACCTTTGAACTTGGAACTTCAACCTCAGAACCCGAAACTTCACACTTTTTTCCTTACTCCCTGTTTTTTAAAAGGAAAGTTAAATGGACGTAATTCCAGCAATTGATTTACTTGAAGGTCGTTGTGTGCGACTGTATCAAGGAGACTATGAAAAATCGCAAGTTTTTAGCGAAAATCCTGTTGATGTTGCTCAACAATGGGTAGATCAAGGTGCAACTCGATTGCACTTAGTAGATTTAGATGGAGCAAAAGCAGGTAAAGTAGTAAACTTGAAAGCGATTGAAGCGATCGCTCAAGCAATATCAGTACCAATTGAAGTTGGTGGCGGATTGCGCGATCGTTCTAGCGTGCAGCAAGTGTTTAACTTGGGTGTACAATGGGCAATTCTGGGAACTGTCGCTGTTGAACAACCCCAGCTAGTCCAAGAACTTTGTCAAGAATTTCCCCAACAAATAATTATCGGCATTGATGCGCGTAATGGTAAAGTAGCAACTCGCGGTTGGTTAGAAACCTCGGAAGTTTTAGCCACCCAACTAGCGGTGCGAATGCAAGAATTAGGTGCAGCAGCCATTATCTACACCGATATTCACCGCGATGGAACTCTCAGTGGCCCCAACATCGAAGCATTACGCGAACTTACCAATGCTATTTCTATTCCGGTAATTGCTTCTGGTGGTGTGAGTTCTGTGACTGATTTGTTGAGTTTGTTAGCCTTAGAAGCGCAAGGTGTCACAGGTGCAATTGTGGGACGCGCTTTGTACACTGGCGATATTTTACTCCCAGAAGCACTGCGAGCGATCGGGCCAGGACGCATTCAAGACGTACCCCCAAATCTGGACTTTTCCTCCTTCGCCTAAAAATAGCTTGATTCAAAATTGCGGCTAGACAAACTCAGGTTATGTCTGTTTAGCCGTATGTAATTTCCGGAATAGCTATTTACACTGTTGTAGTTCAAGTAGTAAACATTCTACCAACAGTGAGATTATTCTTATGACTCGTCAAAAACCACTTAATAACGGTAAACCAAGGAAAACAGAACCTGGTGCTATTCAGTCTATTGGAAAAATTGACAGAATCAATCAACAGAAATCTAACAAACTTGATAAAGCAGAATAATTTAGTATAAAACTAACCTAACTAATTATAGTAATCACAGGTAATAAGACTTTTAATTTTTACAATATTGGGTTTCTTCTCGACTTAGAGACATGATTATAATCACGTCTCTTTTTTATTTTTGTATGTAAATTTTTTAACTAATTTCTGGATTCAGTAATATCCTTGTTGTATGTAAACTTATCGTTAATTTCCGCAGTCTTATGTCTAATCAAAAATCAAACGCTAACCCACAACCTAATAAAAAATCTAATGAAACTAGCACTCCTCGCAAGAAACCTTTGAACAACGGTAAACCAAATAAAACCGATCCCTAATTATCAATAAAAACTCATAATCAATTATGCTTAAATAATAGAGACGTAATAGTAATTACGTCTCTAAATTATTTTATTTGTATCCTAACTATTTATTTTTTACCTGGCTTTTTGCCTGTTCTAAAGCTATTTCCTTAATAGCCTGATAAGAATTGACATTTGCAGTACCTTCAATAGCCTTAACTGCCAAATCTTGAACTTGTTTCAAAGCCGAGTCTAACTGTTTAGAAAGATTCTGAATACGTGTTTCTTGATTGTTGATAGTTTGTTCTAGAGATTGTAACCTCTGCTCATAAAAACGTTTTTGTCCCTCTACTTCTTTCCCATATAAATCTGATTTTACTTTCGCCTGATAATGAGCAATACCCTTACCTTCTTCTGTAGCTTTTTTCAAGGCTGCTTCTTTATCTTTCGGGAAGGATTCTACCTTAGCTTTAGCTTCTACAAATTGCGTTTCTCGTTCTACAATTTGTTTTTCACGTTCATTCCATTGTTTTTCTGTAGCTTGTTGAAATTCTTCTAACTGCTTGTATAAAGTTTTTTGCACTTGTTCATATTCATCAGATTCCAATTTGCGTTGCAGTTCTAAATCATATTTATACCCTGCTGTATCTCGTTGTCTGGTTTTATTTAAACTATCATTGCGTTCTTTAATTGACTGCTTATATTCTTCTTGTTCTTTTTGCCAAGCAATACGTTGCTCAAGTATATCTTGTGATAAGACTTCATAACGTTGACTATATTCTTCCTGATATGCCTTAGAATTATCTTCATAGGCTGTAATCAAAATATCTAATGTATCCTCTGCAACTTCTAAGTTATGTAGTTGTTTTAACGCTGTAATTTCAGTTTCTACAGATTGCCTAATTTCTCCTAATTTAGAAGCTTGTGTGGTTAACTGTTCTGATAGCTCATTTGCCGCACTACCGAAGCCTAATTGAATTTTAGCTAAACTTTCAATTGTGAAATTCATCTTCTGTTGGATAGTTGCTGGCTGAGTCATAATTGTATTTGGTTCTACTTTTGGCTTTTCTATATCTACATCGACATTTTGATTAGCTTTTGTAGCTTGATTTATTTGGGTTTTGAGTCCTGAAGCTTCCTTTGTCAATTCTTCATAAGCTTGCAAAATTTCTGCTTTTGTATTCTTATCTGTGAGTTTTTTACTAGCCATTATAAATCTCCTATTATTCGCAACTATTTAGATAAGAACTGCCTATTTAGCAGCAGAATTACCAAAAGCTCTCATTGCCAAATCTTGTGCTTGCTTCAGAGTAGCCTGTAGTTGTGTAGAAATACTTTCTATTTGCTCTACTTGCTTTATAATGGTTTCTTCCAAGCTTTGAATTTTTTGTTCATAGCTTTGCTTGCTAGATTCCCATTCTTTCTCAAATAAATCAGCTTCGATTTTAGCTTTTTGACTGGTTTCTTTAATTGCTTCTTCTCTCGCCTTTTTAACTGCTTCTTCCAATTCACCAGGAAAAGCTGTAACTTTTTGTTGATATTCTTTAAACAGAGATTGATTACTAGATAGAAGTTTTTCCCGTTCAGCCCAATCTTTTTCTTTTTCTTGTGTTTTCTCTTGAATATCTCTTTCTAAGTTGCGTTTCTTAGCTTCATAAGCATCTGTATTAAGCTTGCGAGTAGTTTCTAGTTTATATTGATATTCTTCTTGTTCTTGTTGGCGTTCTTTATTAGTCACATCATTGTATGCTATGACTGCTTCTTCATACTCTGACTGTTCCTTTTGCCATTCTTTACGCTTAAGAGCAATTTCTTTTTCAATTGCCTCTTTCTTACTGGTAGTATCTTGTTCAAGAGTTTTTAATTTTTCTTGATGTTCTTGAGTGAGAATATCTAATGTATCTGCGACAATTCTGATTTTTTGTAATTCTTGCAGATGTTGAGTGGCAATTTCTATACCTCTGTTTAGTTCATCTAACTTGGAGTTTTCTTTAGCTAACTTTTCTGCCAGAGAATTGACAATACTCCCAAATTCCAATTGTAAATCAGCTAAACCTTTAACAATGCTATCAACTGTATATGTAGAAGCCGCAGTTAAAATTTCTTGGTTTTTGACTTTTTCTGCTTCTTCTTGTTTAGTAGCAATTTTTGATTCTAATTTTTTTCTTTCAGTTAAAATTTGTTGAAATGCTTGTATTAGTTGCTGTTTGCTATCTTTAACTGCAACTGAAGTCATACTCGAACTCCCTTAATTAGCAATGAATTGATGGGGTAACAAACCATACCAATAGCTACCCTATGCAGACATCAGAGTAACCTTTAAAACAGTAGTTTTTGTTCAGTACAAATACTGGAATGAAGAAATACTGAAACTGGATTACGATGTAAATTTACCGTACTGCTTTTTGTAAGTATGGTTTCTACTGGGAAAGTAGTAGTATTTTTGTACTAATTACTATACTCAAACTCATTAGCCCTTGTCAATAGAGAATGGCTGCTGGAATGAGAATATATGTAGGGTGTGGTAAAAAGCTTGTTTTTCAGCGATGTGGCGGTGTAAAATCACCTAACTTTGCCACTTATAATCAGTAAAAGCAAGCTTTATCATAACTGTCGCTCTAAGTTTGACAAAGAATTTTTCTTGCCAATATGCAATAAATCTGCTTTATAATATTTGTAGATATAGCTGTTACATATGTTACTTTTTGCAAATTAATTTGCGACGGTGCGACTGTAAATGCACCGAGAAGTTAGATAATTGACTCAATTCTCATATTGATACAAGCACAGGGCAGACTTTTGTGATATCAATGTACACCAGTGAATCGACCAAGTATTCTGCTAGAGCAGATATCGGACACACCAGCCAGATTCTAGTGGTAGAAGATGAAGAGTTAATCCAAGAGATGCTATCTGTAGCCTTGGAAGAGGAAGGTTATGAGGTCGTAACAGCGCCAGATGGGCGGGTAGCGATCGAGTATCTCAAAAACTTTGAAGCCAATTCAGGCGAGTTTCCCTTTGATTTGGTAATTCTTGACTTGATGTTACCGCAAATCAATGGTCTAGATATTTGCCGCTTGCTACGCCATCAAGGCAATCCAGTGCCGATTTTGATGCTCAGTGCTAAGGGTAGTGAAACCGATCGCGTGTTGGGTTTAGAAGTCGGTGCAGACGACTATCTCACCAAACCTTTTAGTATGCGGGAATTAGTGGCTCGGTGTCGCGCACTGCTGCGTCGCCAACGTTTAAGCACTCTACCGCAGCTACCAGTTCTGAAACACAAAGATGTTACCTTAAACCCGCAAGAATGTCGTGTGTTAGTGCGGGGTCAAGAAGTGAACCTTTCCCCAAAAGAATTCCGGTTGTTGGAATTGTTTATGAGTTATGCGCGGCGAGTTTGGTCGCGGGAGCAGTTGTTGGATCAGGTTTGGGGGCCAGATTTCGTTGGGGATAGCAAAACTGTGGATGTTCACATTCGCTGGTTACGAGAGAAATTAGAATTAGATCCTAGCCATCCTGAATATATTGTGACTGTAAGAGGATTTGGCTATCGATTCGGATAATCGATGAAGATAGTTGTTAGTTTATTAATCACGACGCAACTAGCAACTGGGACTCATAATGTTCTTATTGGGATTTATTCTAGGTTTGGCGGTAGGTATCGGTTTTTGGATTTGGCAACAGGTTCAACTAAACCGTTACCTAGAGAGAGTTTTGCAACCCTACTCTAAATCTACTGATTTAGCCTTACCGCTTTTACCCCGTTTGCGTCAGGAAATCAAGACATTACAGCAGCAGCGCCAAGATTTGCAAAAATCCCTGCAAACATATCAAGACCTGTTGGATTTTGCACCAATGGGATATTTGCAAGTAGATGAAGAAAATCAACTGCTGTGGTGTAACCAACAAGCAAGAGAAATTTTATATCTGCAAAGATGGCAACCAGGACAAGTACGCTTGTTATTAGAGTTAGTACGCTCCTATGAATTAGACAGATTAATTGAGCAAATACGCGATCGCCAAAAACCCCAAACTAAAGAGTGGTTATTTCATCCCTCATCCGACAATCCAGCAGAATTACCCACCATCAAGTCTATGACTTTACGGGCATCTGGCTTGCCCTTACCCAATGGCCAAGTTGGTGTATTTCTAGAAAATCGTCAACCACTGCTAGACGTAAATCAAGAACGCGATCGCTCATTTTCTGATTTAGCTCACGAACTGAGAACGCCTTTAACTTCCATTCGGCTCGTTGCAGAAACCTTACAACATCGCTTAGAACCACCGTTAAATCGCTGGGTTGATCGCCTGATGCAAGAAGTTGACAGACTTATTAGCTTGGTTCAAGGTTGGTTAGAACTGACACAAATTGAAGCTAACCCCAAAATGCAATTGCATCTAGAGCCAGTGGAAGTGCGATCGCTAATTGTATCTGTGTGGGAAACTTTAGAACCCTTAGCACAACGACAACATCTCTCTCTTAGCTATTCGGGGCCAGAAGACATTTGGATTAAAGCCGATCAAGCCCGGATTTATCAAGTTTTTCTCAACTTGCTAGACAATAGTATTAAATACAGTTCTCCTAGCACAAACATTCAAGTGGAAGCAAAAATTACATTTTTTGAAGATCATCATCAAGATAATTCTATACATCCCACCTTAGAACTTAATTTAATTGATTCAGGTACAGGTTTTTCGGAAGCAGATTTACCCCATATTTTTGAGCGCTTTTATCGCGGAGATAAAGCCAGAACTCATTCATCCTTAGCCGATAATTCTATTGGATCGATTGTCGGGAATGGTTTAGGATTAGCGATCGTCCGACAAATTCTTTTAGCTCACGGTGGTTCCATCAAAGCCATGAATCACCCCCAAACAGGTGGTGCTTGGATGCAGGTGATACTTCCCGAAGTTGTGGCGAACTCTCAAAGCCAAGACTATAGTTAATAGTATCTTCACTTTTGAGAATACAAGTGTGGAAGCTGTCGTTTATAATCCCAACCCTGACAGTTCTCAGTTAGCA
This sequence comes from Nostoc cycadae WK-1, assembly GCF_002897135.1. Classification (NCBI taxonomy): domain Bacteria; kingdom Bacillati; phylum Cyanobacteriota; class Cyanophyceae; order Nostocales; family Nostocaceae; genus Nostoc; species Nostoc cycadae. Next base: position 182,723 of record NZ_DF978430.1, read on the forward strand.
CGCGCTATCAGGCGCTTAGAACGAGATGTTTTACGTATGGGAGCTTTGGTAGAACAATCATTTCGCCTCAGCCACCAAGCGTTATTTGCTCGTAACCTAATAGCTGCTGAAGAACTACCCAAATTAGATAAAAAAATTGACCGTTTTTATAGACAAATAGAATCAGACTGCACAGCAATTATGACACAAGCGCCAACAGCCCAAGATTTGCGCTGTTTAAGTGCTTTCATGCAATTAGTCCGAGATTTAGAACGCATAGGTGACTATGCTAAAGATTTAGCTAAAATTGCCATTAAACTCTTTCCTTATGAGCCTCATACATCTTTGCCAGAAATTGAAATCATGTCACACCATGCACAGGCGATGTTAGCAACTAGCTTGGTAGCTTTGGCAGATTTAGATGAAGCTGGTGGCCGGGGAATTAAGCATCTAGATGATGCTGTTGATAATGCTTACGATCGCCTTTATCAAACTTTAGCTCAACAACGAGATATACCTGGAGTTGTAGAGCCAATTATCCTGTTGGCGCTGGCAATTCGTTGTCTGGAACGTATGGCCGATCATGCTACTAATATTGGTCAAAGAGTAGCATATATTGTTACTGGTCAACGCACTTAAACACAATTGATGATAGATTTTTCCCAATTACGGAATTGATTATTTAGCAAATATTGTGTTACTAAATACAACTTTAAAAAAAGCGAGAATTGGAAATTACACATGCCAATTCTCGCTTTTTTTTGCTCATAAGTAAAGAAATATCCGACTTTTTGAAGAATTAGCGGATTTGAACTTCCTATTATTTTGGATTACCCAAAAAGTTAAAACTTGCTTAACTAAGTTAGATTTCACTAAATTTTTACCTATTCTTAACCTTGCATGATTAAAGTATCCGCAAGCACAATAAATATCGCTTTACCGATATAAATGACTATTCAGCGTCGAGATTTCTTACTATTAATGGGAGGTAGCGCTAGTGCATTAGCGCTTATTAACCTTACAAGTTGCGGTCAAAATACTACGACGCAAAAAAGCACATCATCAGTAGGGGAATCTGTATTTTCGTTTCAACCCATTAAGGGGCCAATACCCTTAGAAACCGCAGGCTTTAACCCAGAACAGCAGCAAGTCCAATATAGTAGTTATGAAGTAGTTGATGACTTGGTACTGCCAGAAGGGTTTCAATATCAAGTAATTGCTGCTTGGGGTGATCAAGTTGGTGATTCGCGCTTTGGGTACAACAACGACTATTTATCGTTTATACCGACGGGAGAAAATGCTGGTTATCTAGCAGTGAACTTTGAATATATCAGCGCTATTCCTTGGATGGAAGCATATCAGCAAGTGATTGGTAAATCGTTACCATTTGCCGATGTGAAAGTAGCTTTAGCAAGCACAAACTTAGGAAAAAGTGCGATTAATGCTTATGCTTTGCCAGATAATGACCCAGTAAAACCTAAAATTGCAGAAATTTGTCAAGCAGCTTTATTAGACCAAGGTTTAGGGGTGATTTCGCTGCGTAAAACAGCTAATGGTCAGTGGGAAAGAACTAATTCCCCAGCAGATAGAAGGATTAGTGGTATTTCTGGCTTAACAGATAATCGCTATTTAAAAGCTACTGGCCCCGCGGTTGCAGTATTTGGCAAACAAACAGGTCAGGGATATATTGATAAACTTGGCGATCGCATTATCGGCACTTTTGCTAACTGTGCGGGGGGAACAACACCTTGGGGTACAGTTCTCAGCGCCGAAGAAAATTTTCAAGCCCAAGTCCCAGAACCAGTGTATGCCGATGGTACAGCTTTTGACCCTAGCACACTACCGTTTGCTTTGGGTGATGAGGAATTATTCGGTCAAGGGAATGTGTTTGGTTTAGCCGGGAATAAATATGGTTGGATTGTGGAAATTGACCCTGCTAACCGCCAAGATTACGGTACAAAACATACTTGGTTAGGACGTTATCGCCATGAAGCTGTGGGTGTGCGAGTAGAAGCCGGGAAACCACTAGCTTTTTATTCAGGGTGCGATCGCCGGGGAGGACACATATATAAATTTGTCAGTCGTGATCAGGTAACGAATCCCCAAGACAAGGTTAATTCTCAATTATTACAACAGGGAATGCTGTACGCAGCCAAATTCAACGCCGATGGTACAGGTAGCTGGATAGCACTCCAAGCAGAGACTCCTATTAATCCAGATGTTCCCAGTAGTATTGCTGGCAATATTATATTGTTACCAATAGGCGCTAAAGCAGAAAAATCCGACCTGAAGGCGGGTTATTTACCCATTACTAAAGATGAGGCGATCGCACAATACAAACAAAAATATCAAAAACTCGCAGACCTTTACACTGGTAACACCGAAGAACAGCAAGGCGCAATTTTAATTGATGCACATTACGCCGCCAATGCAGCTGGTGCTACCTGCACAGCGCGTCCAGAAGATACGGAAATTGCCCCTAATGGGGATTTATACATCAGTTTTACTTCTGGTGCGCCTGACAAACAAGGTGGTTCTGATCTGCGAGTTTTTAAAAGTCCCAAAGGTGAAGCAGGTTATGAATATGGTTGGGTGATGCGTTTAACCGAAGATAACAACGACCCCGCCGCCATGACTTTTCATTGGCAAATGTTAGCCACAGGTGGAGAACCAGCCGCAGGCGGTATGGGTTTTGCCAATCCAGATAATTTATTACTAGATCCTCAAGGTAACGTCTGGATGGTAACAGATATTTCCACCGCCAAACTCAATCATGCGGTGAATAACCGCAACGCTGAACCAGGAAAATCTGTTAGCTTGTCTGGGTTATTTGGCAATAACTCTGTATGGTTTATTCCTACCAGTGGTACAGATGCAGGTAAAGCTTTTTTATTTGCCACAGCACCAATGGAATGTGAAACTACAGGCCCCTGTTTCACAAATGATCAGATAACGATGTTTTTATCCATACAACACCCTGGTGAAATAAATGGGACTCGTAAAGACCAAGCGATCGAGATCCGACAATTTATCGTTACCGCTACCACAGGCGAAGAATTATTACAAACTCGTCAAGTTCCCATTGGTTCTAATTGGCCTGATAAAACCCCTAATGCACCCCCTAAACCAGCAGTTATTGCGATCGCAAAATCTTCCATCTCCGCTAATAAACCACATCAAAATATTTAATTAGCCACATAATCAGCAATCTATTATTTATCTACAAATTATTTTGAATTTATCAAGCAACTAGCTGTTAAATATTACCAAAAATCACTTAAATAATTAGCATAATTGCTGCGATCGCCTTGTAAACCTGTCAAAACATTCACTACATACCATAAAATTTATAATGACATCCACCAGTTTGACACCAACATTCTCCACGGCATCTGTAAGCGAACAACTATCAGTAAAAATATTTGCCAGAAAAGAAATTATTCCCCTACGAAATGAGGTAATATGGCGCATAGATAGGGGTGCAGTTCGTACCCTAACTTGGGCTGAAGATGGAACATTCATCACTTTAGGTTATTGGGGGCCAGGAGATTTAATTGGCTCTCCTTTATCGAAAGTTAAACCCTACCAAATTGAGTGCCTTACAAGCGTAGAGGTCAGCATTGTACCATCTTATTTGTGGCATCAAGAGATTGAAGGTTTATTTAACCATATTCAACAGTCAGAAGAACTTTTAAGCATAGTTCATCTCAAACCAATTTCCCTGCGCTTATGGAAATTTTTATTATGGCTCAGTGATAAGTTTGGTCGCAATGTTGAACAAGATAAAGTTATCGATATCAACATCACCCATCAGGAAATAGCAGAAGTTTTAAACACAACTAGGGTGACAATTACAAGACTATTACAACAGTTTGAAGAACAAGGGGTCTTATTAAGATACAAACGTCGGATTATTTTGCGTTTACCAAATAAATTTACAACACAAACTATAGTTAAAAACAATGTTTATTGACTTGTGATAATTGCATCGTATCTGGTATATTGATGCCTGTAATTATATGTGTATACCCTGAAAAAAAGCAGCAATTGTAGCCAAAATACAGCCATATATTGCACTAGTGGGTGTGAGTGAGAGTTAAGATAATGACAAAACTTTTTTGGAATGTTCTGAAAGTCAGTCCAGCAGTTTTAGCTGCGACCTTATTAGCGGCTAACAGCGCTTTAGCAGGAGAAGCTAACGAGCAAATTACAACTGTTAATCAGTTGTCTGCACAACC